>DTSC01000308.1:0-1610 GCA_012965625.1 Flavobacteriales bacterium
AAAAGAGCATAAGTGTAATTGGCATGATGCTGTCATATCGAAGAGTATTGAATCGGTATTCTCTGTATCCTCCCAACGGCAATAGGATAATGTAGACTATGGCAAAAAGCCCAATCCACTTAAGCACTTCAATTATCTTCTTGCCATCAGAATTTGAATATGTGCGTGATATTATTATTATGTTTATTACTAAAGTGGTTAGAAGAATTGGAAAGCCTAATTTTTGTGTAATCTGATAATACAGACCCTGCGGAAGCCTGAAATACAATTCACTCAAAGATATCGGGGAAAGATCGTTATTTGAATTGTATTGTCCTAAATATAAGGAGTAGATGGAGCACAAGCTAATAGGGGCTAAATAAAGCCAATAATTACTAGGAATGTTTTTTAGAGCCATTATGACTCGATTAATGATTCCGTTTTCACGTGATTGAAGAAAGGAGGCTCTTGTATTCCATATGAGGGTGATGCAAGCAACCACTAATACTACGCCCGTGTTTAGTGGCCCGCTTAAACTACAAACCAAGCCTAGAGGAATCCATAAAATCAAAATAACCCAGGTGGATTGCATTCTTATTCCATGGTATTTTTGATTAATAAGTGGCAAAAAGTAAAGTATTAGTAATGCTGATGGCAACGCGTAAAAGAAAGTGTAAGTAATTGATGGGTCTATGATCCCCATATATCTGCTATAACCAAAGGTTTGAAAGAATGGAGTGACTAGAGCAGACGCAACTACAAAATCCATTCGGAGTATATTAGCTGTACCAGTTATTGCAATGGATATTAGAAATATTAGGCAAAGTTGAATAAATGTCTTAGCTACTGCGCAGGACAAATAGATACTGTCAATTGGATCAACATATTTTTGAAAAAACAAGGGTGTATTGATTAAAAATGCCTGAAATGACCAATGGCAAAAAAATCGGTTAGGGTTAGGGTATTTCTCTTGATTGATAATTGCGTTTAGGCCTAATGGACTCTCCAACACTAGGCCCATGTCTTTTTGAGGAACTATATTTGCTGCAATATCACCATCCAATGGAGCACCGTAATGTTGAATAAAGGAGTAGCCTAAATCAACAAGAACAAACAACAAGAGGACAAAATAAATAGCCTTTCTAATCATGATTCACCTATAATATACTGTTAATGGTTGGGGGATAAGTAAGCGATAAAAGCTGATTCTCAATCATGGCATATTGGCGGGTTGGTAAAAAGATATTTTCACTCCACCCAATCCGCAATAAAAATATTGGTGTCATGGGTTCCGCCGTTATTTCGGTTGGAAGAGAAGATGAGCTTGGTTCCATCAAAGGAGAACATCGGAAAGGAATCGAAGGTATTATCATATGTAATCTGATCTAGTCCTGAACCATCCACATTGATCATGTACAAATTGAACTGAAAACCTCTCGTGCCATTGTAGTTAGAGGCGAATATGATCTTCTTGCCACTGGGATGAAAGAAAGGGGCCCAGTTCGCTTTTCCCAGATTTGTAATTTGTTTTAGCTCGCTGCCGTCGACGTTACACGTGAAGATCTCCAGAGCCGTTGGCTGAATGAGCCCTTTCAGCAGGAGCGCCTTATAGGCATCTGCCTCTTCCCCCT
>DTSC01000308.1:1620-2385 GCA_012965625.1 Flavobacteriales bacterium
GCCGTGATGCACGGAACACCAGCTTCTTGCTGTCAGGTGAGAAAAAAGCACCTCCGTCATAACCCAGCAAGTTGGTGACCTGTTTCTTGTCACTTCCGTCAACATTCATGGTCCACAGCTCCAGGTCTCCTGATTGAAGCGAGGTATACACGATCATTTTACCGTCTGGTGAAACAGTGGCTTCGGCATCATAGCCAGGTTTCTCCGTAAGTTGCATGACCTCTTCTCCGTCTTGATTGGCAACGTATATGTCATACTCCCGATAAATGGGCCATACGTATTTTCCATCAATAATGCGCTCCGGAGCGGGTGGACAAGAATCATGTACGGCGTGGGTTGAAGCATATACAATGGTCTTATTTCCAGGCATGAAGTAAGAACAGGTGGTGCGTCCATGCCCTGTGCTGATCATTTTGGGTTTTGCCTTCATCTCCATAAGCTCCGAAATGAATATCTGGTCACAGCCCAATCCCCATGCTTCATTGTTGGATTGAAAGACGATGCGCTTGTCGTCAAAACTGAAGTAAGCCTCCGCATTATCACCACCGAAAGTGAGTTGGCGCACATTCTTAAGGTGTACTTCTTCCGGATATGATAATGACTTCTGCTCCTGAGCAATGAGGTATTCACTCAGGAGAAAGAGTGTGCAGATGGTTATGAAATATCGCATGATCTGAAACTTGTGCAAAGATGAGATATCTTCTCTTACATCTTTGTCATTTTAATGTAATATTTTTACACCCTTCGATCTGATTAATACACGAC
>DTSC01000309.1 GCA_012965625.1 Flavobacteriales bacterium
CACAAAGTTTTTTGATTCAAACAACGGAAGTAAAGCTGTTGCAGTATAGGAGCCACCTGGCAGTTGCACGCTGTCACCCAAACACATCGAATCACTTAGGTTTACTAACGGGGTAGGGAATACCGTTACCGTTGTGTATGCGGTGTCAAATGCAGAATATACGGCATAAGTAGTTGTGGCGACTGGTTGGGCCATATAAAAGGAGTCTGTACTTAATACAGGTGTAAACGTCGCTGAGTCGACCCAGATATATGAAGGAGCTCCGCTGGCAGTTAGCAATACTGAGTCGCCATTGCAGACCGAAGTGTCTGCCAAATAAATGACACAAGGCTCGATTGTGAAGGTATCTGTAACCGAAAGACATGCTACCGTGTCAGTTATTTGAATCCAATGAGTACCCGAATCTAACATGGCAATTGTATCTGTAGTACTATCACTCCACAAAAAACTATACGCAATAGCTCCGGTGGGTGAAACCCAGGAGCTATCTCCAGTACAGACACTAAGAGGAGAGGTCAAATTGCTTTGGATCTCAAATCCAAACCTCGCAATGACGCCGTTATCACTGGTATTATAATTAGTGTTGTAATAAGCTCCTCCGCCCGGATCTACAAGAGGTACCGTACCTATGGTAGTGGAATCATAGCCCGCATATTCACAAGCCAGCCACAAACTTCCATCTGTAGGATTAATCGTGATTGGGGCCCTGACATTACCTTGCGTGCCGCCATAATAGGTGCCCCAAAAGATCTGGCCGTCATTCGTTAGTTTGGCGAGATAAATGTCCGCATTACCATTCCCTATACTATTATAGTATACTCCATTTCCTGGATCAACTGTGAAACAATCTGTGCTCGTTGTATAAAATGAAAAATAGATGTTGTCACAAGCATCTGCAATTAATTTCTCAACTATTGTGCCTACTATAAGATTGTTGCTTTCTGAACCAGAACCGCCATAATAGGTGGAGAACTGCATGATGTTGCTATCATTAAACTTCAATAAAAACACATCTGATAACCCTCCTATGGTGTTTTTATAATAGCCACCTAAACCTGCATCCAGCGTATCCATGTCCGATGATTTGGTATAACCAGAGACAAAGATATTCCCCTGGCTATCGCAGGTGACAGCCCTTCCTTCCTCATCACTTGTGCCACCAAAGAGGGTAGCCCAAATACGCTGTCCAAAACTATTGAACCTTATAATAAAGGCATCTTTACCTCCTGCCTGTGTGCTATCATAATAGGCTCCTGACCCCCCATCAAATAAAGGAAAATCAGGAGACTCTGTATATCCGGTAACGACTATGTTTCCATTGCCGTCAATAGCGATATCTTTAGCATCATCGTCTAATGTTCCTCCATAAAAGGTAGCCCATTTTAAGACTGTTGTTGGGCTGAATTTTAAGATGAAAGCGTCCTTGTCTCCCGCAATTGAATCCTGATTATATGCCCCGGCCAACATTTTAAATTTTGCATCTTGTGCCGATCCAGTTACAAAGAGATTGCCAAGGGTATCTGTAACAAGGGCCGTTGCTTTTTCAAATCCTGGGTTAAAACCGTAAAAAGTTGCCCATAATCTATTGCCAGCATTATCAAATTTTAAGATGAATGCATCAGCTTTACTTCCGTTGTTTGAATCAAAAAACTTTGTGGCGTCCTGCAGGGGGAACAATGAAGAAAAAGTTTGCCCTACTATATACACATTTCCATTGATATCAATTGTGAGGTCGTTTGCTTGGTCCGTTGCTTCAGCACCATAATAGGTAGCCCATAATAAAACCGCATTTTTATCAAACTTTAGTATAAAGATGTCATTGCCACTACCTGTATCTGAATAAGTAGAATCAAAATAAGTTCCGGTATTTATTAGGGGTAAATCCAGCGCAGCTGTATATCCTGTAACAAATACATTTCCATTATTATCAGCCGCAATCGCTCTTGGGCCCACAATGCCGTTTCCGGTATACATTGTACACCAGGTTAATGGCGGGTCGATGATTATGGTTTCAGAAATAGTGGAATGTGATATATTATAACCTATCTCATAAGTGTTTTTACCTTCCTCACCAATTCTAAAGGTATCATACCGCTCACTTATAGTTCTAAGATCGTAATTACACGTGACCCTGGCCTTGCTTTCCTTGTAATAAGCATATAGCTTCCCTTCGTGAAAGGCTCCCATGGGAGTTGTAACTCTTAACCCCTGCCCCTCTTCTGATAGCTTCCCTGCGCCTTCATAAATTAACTTTAATTGCTCCAGGTCAGCCCCTGGCCTGACTTCAAAGTCATATTTGATCCCATTATCTCCATGGCTATATATAATCCAGTCAATATTGGGGTAGATGTTTTGAATAATTATTTTCTTAAAATACCTTACG
>DTSC01000310.1:0-4750 GCA_012965625.1 Flavobacteriales bacterium
CACTTCTGCTGATACGGTTTTTCAACAGGTTAACAACATAAAGGCCTGGGAAGCTTGGGGCCCATGGTTTGAAAAAGACCCTGATATGGGCTCGGTATATTCAGATACTGTAGAAGGAGTAAATGCCAGACATTGCTGGGACAGTGAAAATCCTGAAGTTGGTAAAGGATGTTTAACCATTATTGAGAGTGAAGCAAATACAAGAATTAAAACTCAGCTTGATTTTGATGGCCAGAACACAGGCTATGGATCCTGGAACTTTAGCGAGGCTGATGGAATAACTACAGTCACCTGGGGAATGGAGATGGACATGGGCATGAATCCATTTGGGAGAATCATGGGACTATTTATTGAAGGCATGGTTGCACCTGATTTTGAGGCTGGTTTATCCAAGTTGAAAGATGTTTGTGAAGCCATACCTCCAGCTAAAAAATATCCTATTGCAATTGAGTATATGCAAATTGAATCTCAACCAATCTATTCTATTAAAGATTCTGCCACAACTTTTGAGATTGGAAATAAGTTAATTGACCTATACATAGAGCTTAATTGCCACTACAGGCGCAACTATCACAGGCAAACCTTTAGCCATTTGGCATAAATATGACCCAGGTGATTACAATATTATAGAAACAGCAATTCCTGTTGCTGAAACTAATGAAGGTGCTGGAAGAATAATGGCTGGCTCAATTGAGGCAGGAAATGTAGTTAGAGGAATACATATCGGCAGCTACCATAAAGCTGCCAGAAGCTACATGGCTATTGAAGAGTACGTGATAGACAAAGGTTATGTTAAAGTTGGGCCACCATGGGAACAATATATAACTGACCCAGTGGAAGTGCCTGATACCAGTATGTGGATCACCCATATATATTTCAGGGTTCAATAAAATGGTCAAAGAACTAATAAATTTATATTTAGTCACGAAGACTCATTCCCAGATATAAATCATTAATTATTTTTCGTACGCCCTTATCAGCAGCTTCCTTAATCAGGTTCCACTGCTCTTCTTTCATTTCCTTATAAGTACACAATGGTTCTATTCTCTCAAGTTTTCCTCCTGAACCTATCTTTTCTGTCTTGTCAGTATGCCTTAAGTTGGAAATAGAATACTTATACTTTCCTTCAATCATTATCAAATGCAAGGTATAATTAATGACCCCAGCTTTAGTGGTGCTGCCAGGCTCCTTAAATATTGAGAACATTGACTTGGCATGAATAACTCCTTCCATTGCGCTATCCGCCTGTATTACCCTAGGTGACTTATAATAGTTGCTAAACCAGTATTTAGCATTTGCATAAAGAAGACCCTTTGGCATTCCTTCCATTTCAACTACATTCTCATAAGTGATCATGCCATTCTTTGCTTTTGGCATGTCAGGCTGTGCATGCAATTTAGTAATCCCAAAGACCAGTATTATCAATAGTAATTTCATATGATAGAATTTTGTATCTTCAAATATATAAAACCTTTACATCTTAAAAAGATATCGATGTTATTATAAATGCTTGTAACACAAAATATCTTAAATTCGGCCTGCTAATAAATAAAATGTTATGAAAACAAGGCTATTTTCACTAATTGTAATTTTCCCTCTTATCATCTCTATAAGTGCCTTTACTGCAAAAAAAAGCTCTGATGAAACCCCAAAGGGAAAATATAAATCATCCACTTTCAGTGGATTAAAACTAAGAAGTATTGGGCCTGCATTAACGTCCGGAAGGATTGCAGATATTGCAGTAAACCCCAAGAAAACGAGCGAATATTATCTTGCTATTGCTTCGGGCGGTGTCTGGAAAACCACTAATGCCGGTAATACCTTCTCCCCTATTTTTGACAGCCAGGGAAGCTATTCAATTGGTTGCGTTACCATTGACCCCAGTAATGAGCATATAGTCTGGGTAGGTACCGGCGAGAATAACAACCAGAGGTCGGTGGCTTATGGAGATGGGGTCTATAAATCAGAAGACGGGGGCAAGTCATGGAAAAACAAAGGATTAAAAGAATCTCAACATATCGGAAAAATTATAGTGCACCCTAGGAATTCCAATATTATCTATATAGCAGCTATTGGGCCGCTTTGGAACAAAGGAGGGGAAAGAGGGGTGTATAAGTCTACAGATGGTGGAGAGTCTTGGGTAAGAATACTAAATATAGATGAATATACCGGAATAAGTGATATTGTCATGGATCCAAGGAATCCTGATGTTATATATGCAGCTGCACAGCAGAGGATGCGTCATGTTTTTACCTATATTGGTGGAGGACCTGGTTCAGGTATCCACAAGACCGTTGACGGAGGCAAAACCTGGAAGAAGTTGAAAAGTGGCCTGCCCTCAATAGATATGGGAAGAATCGGCTTGGCCATTTCTGCAGTTAATCCTGACTATGTATATGCTATTATTGAAGCTTCTGATAAAAAGGGAGGTTTCTACCGTACGACAAACAGAGGGGCAAGCTGGTCCAAAATGAGTGGTTATTCGACCAGTGGGAATTATTACCAGGAAATATATTGTGACCCTAAAGATAAAGACAAGATCTTCTCAATGAACACTTGGCTTCACCATTCTGAAAATGGCGGAAAGACCTTTGTCAAAACAGGTGAAAAGAGCAAGCATGTAGACAATCATTGTATGTGGATTGACCCTGAAAACACAGATCATTGGAGAGTAGGATGTGATGGAGGAATATATGAAACATGGGATCACGCAAAGAACTGGCAATACAAGGCAAACCTACCCGTTACACAATTTTATAAGCTGGCAATTGATAATTCAGAGCCATTCTACTATGTATATGGAGGGACACAAGACAACAATACCCAAGGAGGTCCTTCAAGAACTATAAATAATGCAGGGATAGTTAACTCTGATTGGTTTATCACTGTAGGTGGTGATGGTTTTGAGGCGGCAATTGACCCTGTTGACCCAAATATCGTTTACTCTCAATCACAATACGGCTGGTTATCACGCTTTGACAAAAAGAGTGGAGAGAAGCTTGGAATCAAACCCCAGCCTGGTAAGGGGGAAGCAGCCTTACGATGGAACTGGGATGCTCCCTTGATTATTAGTCCACACAATCATAAACGGCTGTATTTTGCAGCAAACAAGTTATTTCGTTCTGAAGATCGTGGAAATTCTTGGACTGCCATAAGCCCTGATCTAACAAGACAGATTGATAGAAACAGGCTTCCTGTAATGGGTAAAGTATGGAGTATGGATGCAGTGATGAAGAATAAATCCACTACAATTTATGGCAATATTGTAGCCTTGGCAGAATCGCCTTTAAAAGAAGGGTTGTTATATGTTGGAACTGATGATGGTTTATTTCAAGTAAGTGAGAATGGTGGCTCTTCCTGGATTAAATACGACAAATATCCGGGAATCCCAGAAACTACCTATGTTAATGATATTATTGCCTCAGAACACGATGCCAGTGTTGTTTACATGGTTGCAAATAATCACAAAAGAGGAGACTTTAACCCATATATTCTTAAAAGTACAGACAAGGGTAAGTCCTGGAAATCAATCATTGGAAACCTTCCAAAAAGAGGTTCGGTTTATGCCCTTGCGGAGGATCATAAAAACCCTAAGCTACTTTTTGCCGGCACTGAATTCGGATTGTATTTCTCTATAGATGGCGGCGCGGAATGGACACAGTTAAAAAGTGGTTTACCTACAATTGCCATAAGAGATATTGAGATCCAAAAAAGAGAGGATGATTTAGTGCTTGCAAGTTTTGGTCGCGGGTTCTACATTCTGGATGATTATAGTCCTTTACGGTCCTTCTCAGATGAAATTATCAAGAAAGATGCGCATATTTTCCCCATTAAGGATGCTTTAATGTTTATAGATTCACGACCATTAGGAAATAGAGGAAAGGCTGGTCAAGGTGAATCCTATTTTACAGCAAAAAATCCAGAGATAGGTGCAGTTTTTACCTATATAGTGGGCGATACTCTTAGAACAATTAAAGAAATACGACAGAAAAAGGAGAAGAAACTCATTAAGGAGAATAAAGATGTCTTTTACCCCTCACCAAGTGAAATAAGGGCTGAAGATCACGAGGAAAAACCCTATATGCTTTTCATCATTAAAGATGAAAAGGGTGAAGAGGTCAGAAGGATCAAGACCAAACCCAAGAACGGCATAAATCGAATAACATGGGACTTTAGATATTCAGATGTTTCACCAAAAAGCAAAAAAAAGGAAAATGTAGGCAGGTATAGTGAGCGATCATCAGGCTCATTTGCAACTCCTGGGAAATATCGTGTAAGTCTTGCTATTAGCAAGAATGGAGTAATCTCTGAAGTTGGCAATACACAAACATTTATTTGCAAATCACTTAATAATGCAACTCTAGCTGCCAAGGACAAGGATGAACTATTGACATTTCAAAATGAGGTCAATGAGCTAAGGCGACAAGCAAGAATAGCTGAGAAAAGCAGGCATGATTTAGCCAGTCGTTTATCATATATAAAACTTACCGTTCAGATTATGAAGGGAATTCCACTTGAATTATTGAAGGAGGTAAAAGCAATTGAAAGAGAGCTTGTTACAGTAAGGATGAAAATTTTTGGCGATAATAGCTTATCGAGGAGAGAGTTTGAAACGTATCCTGGTATTATGAATCGAATTGGAACAATTGTATGGGGTATGTGGAGAGCGACCTCATCCCCTACTCAAACCAATCGCGACTCATACAAAATTGCAAAGGAAGAACTTGAGCCAGTTGTAATAAGACTAAAG
>DTSC01000310.1:4760-8747 GCA_012965625.1 Flavobacteriales bacterium
TTTTAGAAGCAGAACTGGACAAGCATCATGCCCCATATACACCAGGAAGAATGCCAGAAGAGGAGTAGGCCTCAATTTATATGTGTTCTTGTGATTAATACTAAAAGGCATTCCAAAATAATTTACGAGTAAAATAATTTGTTCAGATGAAGTTTCTTGCAAAAACCTTTCACGGCCTTGAGGATGTTTTAGCCAAAGAGCTTGATGTTTTGGGCGCAAAAGCAGTGCTGCCCATTAAAAGGGCAGTAAGCTTTGAGGGGGATAAAAAATTACTGTACAAATCTAACTTACATCTAAGAACGGCCCTAAGGATATTAGTCCCAATTGCAGAGTTTACGGCCAACACAGATCAGGAACTTTACAATGAAGTCAAATCCATTAATTGGCCTGAGTATATAAACATTAACCAAACCTTCGCCATTGATTCAGTGGTGTTTTCAGAAAGGTTCACGCATTCTCAATACGTCGCGCTAAAAGTTAAAGACGCGATAGTTGACCAGTTTAAAGAGCGCCTTGGGAAAAGGCCATCAGTTGATCCAAAATTCGCTGATAACAGGATCAATGTACACATTGCACATAATAAGGTTAGTATTTCTCTGGATAGTTCGGGCGATTCGCTACATAAAAGAGGATATCGCAGAAAAGGCCATATAGCACCATTAAATGAAGTACTTGCAGCCGGGATGCTGATGCTGGCAGAGTGGGACTCAACAATCCCTTTGATTGATCCAATGTGTGGTAGCGGAACCTTTCTGATGGAAGCGGCTATGATGGCCTATAATATGCCACCGGGAATAAAGAAGAAACATTATAGTTTCATGAACTGGAAAGATTATGATCAGGACTTATGGAAGAAGGTGTCAGAGGAGAGTAAAAGTAATATGATCACACCTGAGGTAAATATACAAGGAGGAGACATAGCTATGCAATCAATTGATCTTTCCAAAATGGCATCTCTGGATTTCAATCTTAGGAAAGCAATTAAATTGGAAAGAATTTCTTTTAACAAGCATCTGCCATCCAGTGAAAGCGGCATGCTAATTCTGAACCCACCCTATGGTGAACGAATTACCCCTAAAGACCTACTTGATCTTTATGAGTCGATTGGCAACCAGCTAAAAAAGAGCTATGCCGGATTTGATGCCTGGATTTTTTCCAGCAATAAGGAAGCGATGAAAAGAATAGGCTTAAGGCCTTCAAGAAAGTACACGTTATTTAATGGAGCATTGGAATGTAAATTTCAAAAGTTCAGCATGTATGCAGGCAGCCATAAAATTAAGAAAAATTGAACAAGGAGAGAATAGACATTCGCAAGATTACTTCTAAAGAAATTGAATCCTTTTTAGAAGAAATTGGGGAAAAATCTTTTCGCAGAAAACAGATTGAACATTGGTTATGGAAGAAATCTGCCGGAAGCTTTGATGAAATGAGGAACATTTCAAAGAAAACATTAGTGGCTTTAAAAGAGAAATACCTCATTGATAAGATCGAGTTAAGCAAAAGGCAAGACTCTAGTGATGGCACCATAAAATCAGGCTTCAAATTACACGACGGTTATCTAGTAGAAGGGGTGTTAATCCCAAGCAAGAACCGCATCACTGCCTGTATTTCATCTCAGGTTGGTTGCAGCTTGACCTGTAAGTTTTGTGCAACAGGACAGCTAAAACGTGAAAGAAACCTGGATGCTGCTGAGATATATGATCAGGTTGTAGAGATTATTAAGCAAGCAGAAGAAAAGCATAATAAACCTTTGTCGAATATCGTGTACATGGGAATGGGAGAGCCTCTTTTAAATTACAATGAAGTGATCCGATCTATTGAGAAGATATGCTCACCTGAGGGTTTAGGCATTTCTCCTAAACGAATCACGGTTTCTACAGTGGGGATAGCAAAAATGATAAAAAAGTTAGGAGATGACCAGGTGCGTTTTAACCTTGCCTTGTCTCTACATGCAGCAAATGACGAAAAGCGTAGTAGTATTATGCCAATTAATGACCAAAATTCTCTTGAAACACTTGCTGATGCACTTATCTATTTTCATGAGAAAACTGGAACCAGGGTTACTTTTGAATACATCATCTTTAAAGACTTCAACGACACGCTTGTGGACGCAAAAGAGCTGGCAAATTTCTGTAAGAATGTGCCTTGCAAGGTTAATATCATTGAATATAATCCAATCGACAATTGTAATCTAAAGCAAGCTAGTAACAATAGAGTAAATGACTTTGTGAAGTTTCTGGAGGCGAAAAACATCATCACCAATATACGCAGAAGCCGGGGGAAAGACATCGATGCTGCCTGTGGACAGCTAGCAAATAAAATAAGTTAGATGGAATTATTAACATTTTGGCCATGAAAGCCATTATTACATATTCCTTCTATACTGGCCACCGACTTCAAACAGTGCTTCAGTAATCTGTCCTAGCGAGCAGTTTTTGCATACCTCCATTAAACTTTCAAATAAGTTTTCGTTGTCGATAGCAGCCTTTTTAAGTCCATAAAGCAGATTGTTAATAACATCTGAATTTCTCTTTGTAAGTGAGCTTACAGTATCAATCTGATATTTCTTCTCAGCTTCTGTAGCCCGAATTACCTCTTTTGGCAAAACCGTTGGAGACCCTTCGGCATTCAAATAGGTATTAACTCCAATTATTGGAAACTCTCCAGAATGCTTAAGCGTTTCATAATACAGGGACTCCTCCTGTATCTTTCCGCGTTGATACATCGTTTCCATAGCTCCTAAGACGCCTCCACGTTCTGTTATTCTATCAAATTCCATTAAGACAGCCTCCTCAACGAGGTCTGTAAGTTCTTCGATAATAAAACTGCCTTGAATCGGATTTTCATTTTTTGCAAGGCCAAGCTCCCTATTAATGATCATCTGAATGGCAATTGCCCTCCTAACACTCTCTTCTGTAGGAGTAGTAATGGCCTCATCATAAGCATTTGTATGCAGAGAATTACAATTGTCATATATAGCATAAAGTGCTTGAAGAGTTGTTCTGATATCATTAAAAGCAATCTCCTGAGCATGCAAACTCCTGCCACTGGTTTGAATATGATACTTCAGTTTTTGGCTTCTTTCGTCTGCATTATATTTATCTCTCATTGCTTTTGACCAAATCCTGCGAGCCACCCTGCCAATTACTGCATATTCAGGATCAATGCCATTGCTAAAGAAAAAGCTAAGATTCGGTGCAAACTTATTGATATCCATACCGCGGCTCACATAATACTCCACATAGGTAAAGCCATTTGCAAGCGTAAAAGCAAGTTGGGAAATTGGATTAGCCCCTGCTTCTGCAATATGATATCCACTTATGCTAACTGAATAAAAATTTCTAACCTGATTATCTATAAAATATTCCTGGACATCACCCATTAAGCGCAAAGCAAACTCTGTACTAAAGATGCACGTATTTTGAGCCTGGTCTTCCTTTAAAATATCTGCTTGAACCGTTCCTCGTGTTAAGGATAAAGCTTTAGCCTTCAACTTATTATAAACATCAGCCGGCAGCACCTGGTCTCCAGTTACACCCAACAACATCAAACCCAAACCATCATTTCCCTTTGGCAGCTTTCCGTTATAGGCTGGTCGTTTAGCCCCTTTCTTCTTATAAATAGCATTTATCTTTTTGTCAACCTGCTTCTCCAGGCCCTTTTCTTTAATGTACAACTCACAGGCCTGATCAACGGCAGCATTCATATAAAAACCCAGCAGCATAGGTGCAGGCCCATTTATGGTCATTGATACTGATGTAGATGGATCACACAGGTTAAATCCACTATAAAGCTTTTTCGCATCATCCAAACAGCATATATTCACCCCAGCATTCCCAATTTTCCCATAAATATCAGGCCTGGTATGCGGGTCCCTTCCATAAAGCGTCACAGAATCAAAAGCCGTTGAAAGTCGTTTGGCCGGCATATCCAGGGATACATAATGAAAACGCTTATTAGTTCTTTCTGGCCCACCTTCTCCAGCAC
>DTSC01000311.1:0-1640 GCA_012965625.1 Flavobacteriales bacterium
AAAAATATTTTGGCCAAAATATGGTCAAAATAGGGCAATTTCCCCTATATAAGGTGGTTTTGCCCTAATTTTGACCAATATTTTGACTCTCAGCCCAAAATAATTTTTTTAAAGTGATTCGTTGTTTAAGCATCAAATAGAGCTTTTAACGACATTTCGAACGAGTATAAATAGTCCTGGAGTGGATTTAAACATAAAATCTTTTGACAAAAATATGGTCAAAATAGGGCAATTTCCCCTAAATAAGGGGGTTTTCCCCCATTTTTGACCAAGATTTTGCCTCTCAGCCCAAAATATTTTTCAAAAGTGATTCGTTCAGCAATTAGCTCTACTTTCCTTTCAAGTGCTTTAATTGTTGCATTTACACTAAAGCGTTTTTGTATTTCTTCGATTAAAAATTCTTGTAATTCCATTCTATGTTTTAGTTTTTATTCTCTTGTTAGCTTTTACTCTTGTATCTCCAGATTATCTCAATTAATGCCATTCTATCCCATTTAAAGCCCTTTCTACGTGCGTTCTCCACAATTAGGTCTAACCTATCCACAATGCCTTCGCCTACTCTTAGAGGCAATCTTTTTCGATACTCGTTCAAATTGCCATGTAGAAATCTGTTGCACTTTGAGCATTGAAGATGTATGTTTCTTTCATCGAACCTTAATGAAGGATAATGTCCAGCTGAATAAAAGTGTCCTGCATCCGTTGGATTCATAGCTCCACATGATATACAACCTTTTCCGCTATCTCTTTTCTTGATATATCTATGACAATACCTGACTGCTACCTCTATCAGCTTTGGTATTGGCTTGTCAATGTATCTTTTTATGAAATTAGCTTCCATTATAGTCCGCAATATCCTGAGTCGCATTCGTTGAAGTCGTTATCAAACATTTCGTACTGTTCATTGTGGTCAATTATCTTTTGGTATGTAAGTTTATCTATTCTCCAAGTTCTATCCACTCCTAATTTTATACTTTTCTTTTCTTGTTCTATAAACCATTCAATTTTATTTTTATTTTTTTTATATTGATGCTTTAAGTAAAAAGGCGTTGCTCCCATACAACCAACACAATTATTCACCCAAGCAAATCTTACAGGTTTGTCTTTCCAATACCGTTCTATATTGTCTTTAAATATACCATCTTCTATTAAAGGAAATGAAAATCTTCTGTAAGGCAGTTCCTTCCATTTTTTGTTTCCGTTTTTGTGAAAACCAACGTGAAACTTGAACAGTTGCATTCCATCCTTTCCTGTTTTTTTCAAACTTGTTTTTGCTCGTTTTTGTTCGTTAGCCCGAAAGCCTATCCTCATTTCACAGGGCAATCCTTTATCATAACAATACTGAGCAATTGGATTTATTTTCATCTCAGTTGTGCAAAATCTCATATTTGATTGAGGTAAATATATTTGGTTACCTTTCGCTCTATCAAATATAACTTCATCAAAAGGCTTTCCCGTTACCCAATCTATCCTTTGACCGATGAACTGCTCCAGATCTAACATTGTATGTATGATAACATCATCTTCTAATGTTCCAATAAATTCTGCTCCTATTTTATCTGATACTATCTGTCTAAGTTTTTTATCAGGATAAAGGCAATTTTTATCATTAGTCCTAACTAAAGCAAATACATTGTAATCTG
>DTSC01000311.1:1652-2377 GCA_012965625.1 Flavobacteriales bacterium
CAATGTATGAGCTGGTCTTGCCTCCTGATAGTGAATTAACTGTCTTAATTTTAGCTTCCATTCTTCAGTTTATTTTTCAACATGACAAGACAAAAGCTCTGGCATTGTAGTTGTGTCCCATATTGCTTTTTCTTCATTCAAATTATCATAATGCTCTTTAGCCTTCGATAGTCTTGTGAATTTTTTAACTTCATTTGCTTTTACCTCAAAGTTTCCGTTCTCATTGGAGTATTCGTAGCCTTTACCTCCGTAATATTTTAATTTCTTTTTCATTTCTTCAGCTTATTTTTCAACGATTCGATTCCTTTTGCCAAGTGGTGCTGCTGGTCATTCATTTGCCTGAGTGCTGAGGTTGTCTTTTCGATGGTGTTCATTTTAACCATTAGGTCTTCTTTTGCTTGTTTTCCTTCCACTTGAATTAGCTTTATCTCCCAATCCGTATAGATTCCATCCAGAGCGTTACACAACATCTGAACATCTACTGGATCAAACAACCACTTGTGCGGATTCTTGTTTAATTTCTTCTCTAATTTTGGTTGCCCATCTTGTTGACGTTCCATAATATTCGTAGTATTTATGATGTTTTGGTGAGTAGTATAAGTGTGCTGTTCTTTGATACTTTCCTGCTATTGCCACTCCGTTAGGTTTGGCTTTCTGTACTTCGATCCTTAATACATTCGCTTCGTATGGTCTTCCATCTTCATCCATCATTCCTGCTGCTGGTC
>DTSC01000312.1 GCA_012965625.1 Flavobacteriales bacterium
TTATTGGAGTGGTTAGATGAATATGGGAATAGCCCCAAAGAAGTAACAAATGTTGAGGTTCAGTTAGAATACTTTAATACAAGTTCATCCAAATGCATTCTGGATGTATTTAAAGCTTTAGAAGGAATTCATAAGAAGGGTAAGACGGAAATGACGATTCATTGGTACTATGAAGAGGACGATGAGGATATGCTCGAGGCGGGGGGTGATTATGAGGCTATTGTTACAGTACCATTTGAAAAGATTGCTGTAGAGGAAGAATAATTCCGGGAATTATTTAAGATAATTTAGATTGTTTTTATATCCCACTTTGGCCAAGGTCAGGGTGGGATTTATTATTTCCCTCATAGTCGATGCTGTTGCCTGTATTTATATATCAGCTAGGCTCAATTACGCGGAAATTAGCGGTTCAATTTGTTGCGAAATATTGGTAAAAGACCAAGAATTAATTTAGGAAGGTATTGGTTTGTTTTTTTATGAGATTACTTTGATGGAGAAATCAGTTTGCCTAATTTAGAGAAGAGTACCTCAGGTGATTCAATAATCTTTCTAAAGATATCAAAGTACAATGTAATTGCAAATATGAAAGACATTGACCAGATCACTAAAATGTTAACCCAAAAGGTATTATAAAGTTTTCCCAGGAACCATTTACGAGGAGCAAAGAAATGAGCTCGTACATTAACTTTATTTGGAGGATCTAAGAAGATTGGATCAGCCTGCTGGACAAGGTTTCCGTCCACTTCTAAAATTTTATCCAATTCATTCATATTGGTAACTAAGTCAGATAAGGCATCATTTTTATTTTTATTCTTTCTGTCAAGAAAATTTTTCCTTCCTTCTTCAGTTGCACTTTCACTGGAAATCAACATATTTTTTGTTTTGTATATGTAGTTAAATCGTACTACGTATTTGTGGTGTAATGCTTGCAGAGAGTCCTTAAGTCTTTCACCTATATTTTTATTAAATTTATCTTCTTGCAGGGCATCAATCATCTCTTGCGGAAAGAAGTTTGCCAGTTCTTCTTTTTTCTTCTTTGATTGACCAATTCCACTTAATTCATTTTTCAGCAGCAACAGATCTTTTGCCAGGTCATTTTCTTTATCACTTCTTTTAATATAGCGAATACAATCTTCAGTTTTAGTTTGCAAATAAGGTATCCAAAAGTTCTTTTTGAAATCAGCAACACTCTTTCCTTTATCATATTTGTAGAATTCTGTTTCAAAATCGTTGGTAATAAACTGGTTTACAGAAAGGGCTTCATATGCCCATCTTGTAACCATCATTTCTCCTATAAAAGGGACGGAATTATGAACTACCATTGTAGGATTTAACTTGTCGAATTTAACCATGACGCCACTAAATAGAAACATTGGAATCAATACAAATGGAATGAGAATATAGATCGTAACGGCTGAATTAAAAGCAGATGATATATTCAATCCTAACATATTAGCATAGCACGCTGTAGAAAACAGGACTATCCAGTAATCCCATGTCATCCCTTGAACTTCCAGAATAGAATTACCTATCAGTATCAGGGATATGGTTTGAATAGCCGAGATTAGGAACATGATGGAAACTTTGGATATAAGATATCCCCCTTTACTAAGATTGAGAAAGGCCTCACGTTTTAATATCTTTTTATCTTTAATGATTTCCTCCGCACTCATAGTAAGACCAATGAAAAGCATTATCACAACTACCATGAACATATATATGGGGATGTTCTCATTTTCCCGGAAGATGTATCCAACTTTATTCGAAACGTCGGTTTTATAATACTTAACAAAGTAAGCGATGGCTAGTGCAAGTACAGGAGCCTCCAATAAATTGATGGTCATATATTGAGTGTTCGCTAGTTTTGAGAGCACATCTCTAATAATGAATACTTTGATCTGCTTAAACTTATTGGGAATTTTGAAAGTTCCTTTTGGGATCTTGCTTTCTTTTTCAGCTTTTCTTAGTAGTAATCCTGGTTCAATCTTTTCGCGGTAATACTCGCTCCATTGCTCAGGGGACACTTTTCTTGTTGGAGTTAAATTACCGTATTCATCAACGATCTTTGATTCTATGATATTAAAAATCTGTTCAGGGTTTACATTACCACATTGAACGCACTCACTTTCATTCGGATTTACATGCTGGATCAGCTTCTTGAAATAAATGATTGCATCAATTGGATTGCCATTATAGATAGGATATCCACCGACATCTAAAATGATCAGCTTATCAAACATTTTAAAGATCTCAGACGATGGCTGATGGATAACTACAAAGATCAGCTTACCTTTTAATGCCAGCTCTTTGAGCAAATCCATAATGTTTTCAGAATCCCTTGAAGATAATCCGGAGGTTGGCTCATCAAGAAAAAGAACACCAGGCTCTCTAATAAGCTCTAAAGCAATATTTAATCTTTTGCGCTGACCACCACTAATAACTTTCTTTAGTGGACTGCCAACCTTTAAGTTTCTGGTAGTAGAGAGACCGATATCCGACAAGACCTTGTCACACATTTCGGCAATCCTTTCATCCTGAAAGTTTCCAAAACAGAGCTTGGCGGCATAATACAAGTTTTGATAGACTGTAAGATCCTCCATCAAAAGGTCATCCTGAGGGACAAAGCCAATTAAGCCTTCAATATCTTCACTTCCTCCGTGGACATCCCTGCCATTAATAAGTAGCTGGCCTTCTGAAGGCTTCTCAACACCATTTAAAACATT
Organism: Flavobacteriales bacterium; assembly: GCA_012965625.1. Classification (GTDB taxonomy): domain Bacteria; phylum Bacteroidota; class Bacteroidia; order NORP154; family NORP154; genus UWMA-0041. Next base: position 2,724 of record DTSC01000312.1, read on the forward strand.
TAACAAGGTGGACTTTCCTGCACCACTGCCACCCATAATGCCAATCATTCTGCCGGATTCTTCAGCCATGCTAAGCTTTTGAACGCCAATGTTCCCCGCCTTAAATCTGAATTCAAGGTCTTTTACTTCAAAAGTAATTTTGTCCTTGGATACATCACTCATATATGCACCAACTATGTCGCTGTAATAGATGGTCCTTATTTTGGAACCTCTAATTGATGAACCATTGGTTAAAATATAGATTCTGTCATTAAAGATCACTTGGCCGTTGAGGTAATATTCTCCATCGCCATAATACCGCAAGGTATACATGTTGATACTAGGAACATGAAGTATCCTTATTTGCCCATTAATGTTTTCAGTGGAAATATGTTTTACTTCTGCAACTCCAACAGATGATTTACTGTCGATGATAAGAATTTTAGAACTTTCAGGAATGTTGTCAATCGTGTTCTGGATCATCGCCATACCACGGTTATATTCGTCCTGGCTGATATTGAATGTTTCTGCTACCGTAGTGACAAATTCAATTTCCTGCTCTGAGGGATTGCCTTCTGTGTTTACAAATTCAAGTAGTCGGAAAAGCACAACAACTTTTTGGGGTTGAGCCAGTTCCTCATTAATCTGAGTACAGATCCTTAATATTTTGACCGAATTAACTGAAGTTCGTTTCCGTTTTTTCTTTCCTTCATCTTTTTTTGATTGAATCCCAAGGAAATTGTCAAACATTCCCAGGTATTCGTCAACAAGTTCTTTGTTGAGCTGCATCTTTAGGAATAGCTTAACAATTTTGCGTCGATCTTTTGATACAGCTTCATCCTCAGATTCTGAGATGATGGCGAAAAGTTGCATCAATGCTTTTAATATCCGTTCACTCATATGCTATAAACCCTAAACTATCTAAAAAAAAAGACATTATTACATAAATGTGATAATGTCTTTTTGTTATAGTATCAATCCAATTACATTATTAACCAAGAAACTAAAAGCCGTGACACTTTAATTCAGGCATCATCTTTTGAAACCAATCAAAAGCACGGCACAGCCCGAGGCTTCACCCAATGCGTCAAGTTGGCCTTCAATTCTGCAATTAATGGTTGATTTAAATTCAAAATCCCAGTATGGAATGTTTTTATGATCGTTATTTGTAAAGAGGAGGTTGTTTTCTATATCATACATTGAAAATATTAAATTACCCTCACTTACACCACTTCCTCCAACGATTCTGTATGTAGTGCCACCAAAAAATGTTGCATGAAACTCAGCAGTCTCGTCTCCAATTAAGAGTGCTCTATAAACCTGGCCGTCAGAAACATAATTGGTTCCTAAATGCTTCTGGCACATATTAGTTGTGGAATCGCACTGGGCATTTGCATTATGGAAGTTAAAAAAACCACATAAGACTAAGGTAATAACTAAAAATTTTCTCATTTCTAAATGTTCTGTTCTTATTGTATAATTCTGTTTTATTTATTATCCAATTATTTCTGTTCTTAATTCATCAATCTTTGTTCTTATAGACTGAATCATTTCCTTTGTAATAGTAATTTTGGACGTGCTATTTATATATGTCTTCTTTGCCTCCTCATCAACAGTTGGCTTTTCATAAGAATATTCAATCTTTACTTTATCAAATTCTTCAGAAAGATCGTAAAGCAGGTCTAGAAGCTCAGTGAATTCCGGATTATTGTAATATGGTTCAATGAGTTTGATCAAATTTTCCAAGGTGGATTTTTGCTCTCCCAAGCGATCAACTAACTCTTGGCTGTCCATTGTTCCTGTAATGGAGGTGACATAATAAGTGCTTTCTATCCAGCCGCCAGTTAAGACCAATGCACAAACATCAGCTCTGTCATTTTCTTGCAAAAACTGATTAAGTGATCGATATGCGGAACCCACCATAGTTAATAATGAGTCCTGGTTTCCGATGTTTTCAGTAATTCTTTTCATGATATCTGGGCTGAACGCAGAGGCAACTCCAATATCATCAGCAAGATTACGAACAGTCGTTAGATAATTGATTCCATCCTGAGGCTGCTCATAGATGGTTGAATAGCCTAGGTCAGCACCATACACACCTAGATTCAATGCTTTTTGAAAATCAGTTGAATATGAGTTGTGATTACTTGGTAAGTTCATTAAATCCTTATCATAGGAAGCACCTACCTTTTTTACAAGAATGGCAGTCTGCACTGGAGAGGGTATGCAAAAAACGACATTTCCAATGACTAACTGGTTTGAACTGGTTGAATCAATAAGGTTTTTGTCCACAGTTAAATCGGAATTTTCACTTCCGCCACAGCTAAATAAAAGAGCAGAGAGGCAGAATAAAATGAAAACGCCTTTTAAATATTGTAATTTCTTCATAATTCTATAGATGGGAATCATTTAATTTATTAGATGTGCAAGTAATAAAAAATTAATGAGATTACAAAAAAAAATGCCTAGATCTTTCAGGTGTTATTTGTCAAAGAATCTGGTTAAAGTTACCCTTTTTTTGATAAAAAGACAGATGGAGGTAAAATATTCGAAAAAATAAATAAAAATGGGTGTTTGTTGCCAAAGGTCTTCTGATTAATTGAAAGTCAAAACCTCATATGAAGGAAAAAGCTGGAAGAATAGAATTGTTGTTTCTTAAATTTAGCACAAACTAAATGGAAGCATTTTTGTTAGCTCCTTGGACCTTAAGCAGGCTTCTCACTTTAACGGCAAAAATTGTTAGGTATGCAAAGCATATTACCGTTACCCAATAAGAAGCGTGGATATTCCATAAGTCAGCAATTTTTCCTTGAATAGGTGGAATTATGGCCCCTCCTAGAATCATCATGATCAAAAATGCTGAGCCTTGCGAAGCGTACTTGCCCAGTCCCGTTATGCTTAACGCAAAAATGCAGGGCCACATGATTGAACAGAACAAGCCTCCACTAAGCAGCGCAAAAAGTGCGATTTTTCCAGTAGCCAGCATACCAACAACCATGGCAACAAGGCCAAGTATTCCGAAGATTTTTAAGGTTAATGAAGGATTATCCTTGCTTGCAAAAAAACCGCCTATCTGAATAGCTATGCAGATACCAAATAGGAACACTTCATTTAAGGAGTAGGCTCCATAGTTAACAAGAAGTATAACCCCAAAGGCAATATACGGCACCAATATATACAACCACTTTTTTATTCCTTCTGCAGGGTTGAACACGGTAATGGCGCCTACCCATCTTCCGATCATTAGGCCTCCCCAATACAAGGAGATATAAGGTGCAATTTCCGTGTCGTTTAACGATCCAAAATCAGGGGTTTTGAGCAGCTCTCCCAAGTTGCTTTGAATAGAAACCTCTACACCAACATAAGTGAAAATCGCCAACATTCCTAAAACCAGCTGGGGGTATTGCATGGCACCCCAACCCTCTTGGTTTTTTCTGGCTAATAAGTTGGAAATCAGAAGCCCTGCCACAACAATTCCCAGTCCTGCCAGAGACAGGAAAAGTATTAACGAATTATTGGGAGTTCCTTTGTATTGGTTGAAGATAAAGTAGAAACAAACGCATAAAAGAATGGTTATAATACTCAATGAGCCAATGGCTTTTGGCGCTTTTAAAAAGTCTGATGAATCGATTGCTGAAGGCAGTTTTTTGGAAAAGAAAAATAAAGCTGCCGCTGCCAAGAATAATCCCCCTACGGCCATGTAAAGGTATTGTACTGTCGATATGGAAATTTCCCCATTTTGGATCATGGCCTTTAGCTCTTCTCCTGATTTGGGTGCAGAGCCAAATAAGATGAGTGCCACAATAATTGGTCCTATGGCGGTACCAAAAGAATTGACACCTCCGGCTAAATTAAGACGATGTGCACCTTTGGATGGTTCTCCCAGACTGATTGCAAATGGGTTTGCAGCAGTTTGCTGTAATGAAAATCCAAGCCCTATAATAAATAACGCTCCTAAAATATAAATAAAGGTGTCTGAAGACCCAGCTTCAGCTCTTCCTACAAAATGAATCATTGCTGCTGCTCCGAGGGCAGACAATACAAGACCATAGATTATGCTGTTTTTATAACCCCACCTGTTCAGAATGTCCTGATTGACAATGCTAGAATATATGAATAATAGCAAGGCGCCGAAATAATATGCGCCATAAAATGCAAAATCAATGAGCTGAGATTGGAATTGATCTAATGAAAAATACGTTTTGCAAAAAGGAATAAACACACCGTTAGACGCAGCGATAAATCCCCAGAAGAAAAATACTGTTACCAGGGTTGCTAATGCGCTTTTATATTGTCTTTCTGTTTCCATTGATTTGTTTACGCAAAAGCATTATTAATTATTTTTTTAATGGATGGTCCCTCCCATAGGTAGCTTCACCTGTTGAGCAAATGTATGATTTTAATGAATTCTCAGTATTTTATTATTTGAAATATATAGAAACAGATTAATCTCTTAACTTTACACTTGTATGTCTGTATCTTGAATTTATTACTGTGAAATGAAAAGGAAGTTTAATAAAATTGCCGTTTTTACATCTGGCGGAGATGCTCCTGGGATGAATGCCTGTGTCCGTGCTGTGGTACGTTATGGAATCCGTCAGAACCTCAAAGTATATGGAATTATAAATGGTTATGAGGGTATGATCAATGGTGAGATTGTTGAAATTGAATCGCATGAAGTGGGAAACATCATTCGCCTTGGTGGGACGATTATCAAAAGTGCCAGATCAAAAGAGTTTAGGACTGAAAAAGGCATGAAGGCAGCATTTAACAACTTAAAAAATGCGAAGATTGATGGAGTTGTGGCAATAGGGGGTGATGGAACATTTAAAGGTGCCAATGAATTTTCAAATAAATTCAACATTCCATTTATTGGCGTACCCGCCACTATAGATAACGACATCTTTGGAAGTGATTTTGCCATTGGGTATGATTCTGCTATCAATACCGTTGTACACGCAGTAGATAAGATTCGCGATACAGCTGAAGCACATAATCGTTTGTTCATTGTGGAAGTTATGGGCAGGGATGCTGGATTTATAGCCTTAAGAAGTGGAATTGCAGTGGGTGCGGAAGCTGTCCTCATACCAGAAATGGACACGCATATAGATAGTTTGGTCTCTCTTTTAGAGAAGGGCTGGAAACGGAAAAAGTCTGGCTGTGTTGTAATTGTTGCTGAAGGTGATGAAGCAGGAGGTGCTTTTGAGATAGCTAATAAAGTAGGACAAAGCATTACAGATTATGAAATCAGGGTTTCTATCCTTGGACATATGCAAAGAGGAGGCTCTCCAAGCTGCATGGATAGGGTGCTGGCAACGCGCCTGGGTGTTGCTGCTGTGGAGGCTTTGATAAAAGGGAAGTCTTCACAGATGGTAGGCGTAATTAACAATGCCGTTCGTTTTACCCCTTTTGAAAGATCTGTCAAGCATCACAAAACATTGAATAAAGATCTTCTGAAATTAACGCAAATATTATCTTAATGGGATATGGAAGAAGAAATAAGTAAGGTATAAAATTTTTGATAAGGTGATGGAGACAACTAAATTCCTAAATGTTTTATTACCCCTGGCATTGCCTAAACTTTATACCTATAGGGTGCCCCGGGATCTTAGTGATGAAGTGAGTTTGGGTAAAAGGGTTGTGGTTCAGTTTGGACGCAATAAGGTTTATTCTGCCCTAATTACAGAAATCCACACCAAAGCACCGAAGCAATATGAAGCAAAATACATCCTGTCCGTTTTAGATGAAGATCCCATTGTTGTTCCTCAGCAATTGAAACTCTGGAAGTGGATGTCTTCTTATTATATGTGTACGCAGGGGGAAATTATGAATGCCGCTTTTCCTTCCGGAATAAAACTGGCCAGCGAGACAAAAATTCAAAGAAATAAGGATTTTAATGATGCAACGAGCATCTTAAGTGACAAGGAATATTTGGTTTATGAAGCACTGGAGATCCAGGAAACACTTTCTGTCTCTGAGGTAATTTGCATCCTTAACCA
>DTSC01000313.1 GCA_012965625.1 Flavobacteriales bacterium
TTATCAGCAGTAGAAAAAATCAGATTGATGTCATCTTCATTGATATATTTAATCCCCAAAAGATGATCAACGCTTAGATGTTGTTTTATTGCAGATCTGTCTTCCATTAATTTAATTATTACAATTATTATATTTTCTGAAGGATTACTTGGTCTTCTCCTTCAATTTCTTTCCATTCCACTCTTATTTTTTCTGTTTTAATCGAGTCAATAGTCTTGCCAACATAATTTGGTTCTATAGGAAGATGCCTAGAGAATCTGCGATCAATCAATACTAACAATTCGACTTTTGCTGGTCTTCCATATGCTAATATCTCATCCAATCCAGCCCTGACAGTTCTTCCTGTAAATAGAACATCATCTATCAAGATCACATCTTTATCCTCAACAATGAATTCCATATTGGTAGGTTTCGGAAGAATTATGTTTTTTCGCCGGCGAAAATCATCTCTTGAAAAGGTGGGGTCAATAGCTCCTAACAGAAGGGTTTTTTTATCCAGGATTTTGCTGAGCTGTTTTTTAATCCTTTCTGCAAGAAAAGTTCCCCGAGGCTGAATACCAACAAGAGCGGTATTTTCAAAGCTGCCATGATTTTCAATAAGCTGATGACAAAGACGACTTATTGTAAGCTTAAAGTCTTTAGAATTTAGAATTGTTCGTGGTCGCATATCGCAAAAATAATTATTTCCTTAAAGGGTCAGATAATACTTATAATAATTTATCTCTAGGCAATTATTTCAATTTTGATCAAAAAAAAGTCCCGAAACAAATCCGGGACCTTCTTGTGTTCAATTTTTCATTTATTTATCCTCTTTATCTGGTTGATCATCTCCATCATCCTTTTCTGACGCTTTCGCTTTCTCACCTTTTTCAAGATCTAGTTTTAAGGAAGAAAGCACATCAATATCACCTAAGGTTGTTTTCTCAAGATTCTGCCTTACGTCTTTAACAGCTTTTCTTATTGACTTGCTTTTTAGATTTTTATCATGCTTCACTTTCTTCTTTTCTCTAAATGTATCTGAATACGTTGCTGTATGAGAAACCAAGATCCTTTTAGTGTCCTTTGAAAATTCCAACACTTTAAAATCTACTGTATCATCTATTTCAAGCTTTGTACCATCCGCTTTTACAGCATGTCTTGATGGAGTAAAAGCTTCAACACCATGAGGTAAGATAATAATAACACCTTTTTCATTTATGCTAATCACAGATCCCTTATGTTTTGAATCAATAGTATAAACTGTTTCAAATGCTTCCCAAGGATTTTCCTCAGTTTGTTTATGTCCAAGGCTCACCTTCCTCTCGTCCAAATCTAATTCCAAGATTACAATATCAATTTTAGAATCTAAGTCTGCAAATTCTGATGGATGCTTGATCTTCTTGGTCCAAGATAGATCTGATATGTGAATCAGGCCATCAACACCTTCTTCAAGTTCGACAAAAATACCATAGTTGGTAAAGTTCCTTATTATTCCACTGTGCTTGCTTCCAACAGCATATTTCTTATCCACCCCATCCCATGGGTCTGGAACTAATTGTTTGATACCAAGAGACATCTTCCTGTCTTCTTTATCTAAAGTAAGTATCTGAGCCTCCACTTCATCCCCTACCTTAAGAAAATCTTGTGCACTGCGCAGATGCTGTGACCAAGACATTTCAGAGACATGAATCAAGCCTTCTATTCCTGGTGAAACCTCTAAAAATGCGCCATAATCTGCAACTACCACAACTTTGCCTTTAACCTTGGAACCAGTTTCTAACTTTTTCTCCAAAGAATCCCAGGGATGATCAGAAAGCTGTTTTAATCCTAGCTGAATTCTAGTCTTATTCTCATCAAAATCTAATATAACAACATTTAGTTTTTGATCCAGGCTTACAATTTCTTCCGGATGTGATATTCGCCCCCATGACAGATCAGTAATATGAACCAAGCCGTCTACGCCACCAAGGTCCATAAAGACCCCATAGGAAGTAATATTCTTAACAGAGCCTTCAAGCACTTGTCCTTTTTCTAGCTTTGAAATAATCTCTTTCCTTTGCTCTTTAAGCTCAGATTCTATAAGCGCCTTATGTGAGACAACTACATTTTTAAACTCATTATTGATCTTTACAACCCTGAAGTCCATGGTCTTTCCAACATACATGTCATAATCCCTTACTGGCTTAACATCAATCTGACTTCCTGGAAGAAATGCTTCTAGCCCTAAGACATCGACAATTAAGCCTCCCTTGGTTCTGCATTTCACATAACCCTGAATAACCTCATCAGTTCCTAAGGCATTGTTCACATGCTCCCAAGCTTTAAGCACCCTGGCTTTTTGATGGGAAAGAATCAATTGACCATTCTTGTCTTCTTGAATTTCAACATAGACATCTATTTTGTCATCGACTTTCAACTCAGGATTATACCTAAACTCAGAAATTGAAATAATACCCTCTGATTTGTATCCAATATTGACAACTATTTCTCGCTTGTTCACAGATACTACCCTGCCAATCACTAATTCATGTTCACCTATCGAACTAAGCGTATCAATATATTGTTTCTCTAGCTTCTTTCTCTCTTCCGGCGAATAGTCATCTATACTGGCATCAACCTGAGACCAATCAAAATTCTTAAGGTCTATTATGGGAAAATCTGCATCTATAGCCTGATCGCCATCATCTGAATTAGTATCAGTCTTTGTTTCTTGCTCCTCTTTCTCACTTTTAAGTTTTGGCGCTGATTTCTTCTTTGAAACTGGTTCCTCTTTAGACTGTTTTACAAGATCTTCAGCACTCTCATCTGAGGTCTTGTCATTTAATTCAGCCTTCTCCTCCTCAGAAACAGCTACAATTGGATCAGCCGGTTCTTCTAAAGACACATTGGGCTGTTCTTCTTCCACTTTTTCTTTGCCTTTACTTGATTTTTTGTTCTCAACAGCAGTAGAGGTTGGTTCTGCTGATTTCTCCTTCTCTAGCTTTTCTTCTTTTGTAGTTGTCATAATATTATGCACCTGGGTGCAAATTTGTATTCCGTAAATTTTAAAACCGGCTTAATACGGAAGTGGTTAATAAAACGCTACTGATTACCGATACATACAATACCATTCTTTAAAAATCTCAAATTGGGGTGCAAAGATACAATAATTGAATCAGAAATACAAAGGGGAAAAAATGGCTATTTTTCTTTATTCTTTAGGCAAAACTGGCCAACCAGGATTCTCTCGCCATAAATTAAGCATCTCGAAATCTTTTTCATTAATATAATTCGCCTGTAATGCCTCTTGAATCATTGTACTATAATCAGACAAGGTTACCAGTTCACATGCCTCTGCCTTAAAGTTATCCGTTGCTACTTTAAAACCATAAGTAAATATTGCGCTCATTCCCAAGACCTCACATTGCTCATTTCTAATGGCCTTTACTGCTTTAAGGCTGCTTCCACCAGTAGAAACAAGATCTTCAATTATTACAACTGATTGATTTTTTTCTAAGTGGCCTTCAATCATGTTTTTTAGGCCGTGCTCCTTCTCATTCGATCTTATATAAATAAAGGGCAGGTGTAGCTGCTGAGCTACCAATGCACCATGGGCAATGCCACCAGTAGCAACTCCCGCGATAACATCTGCTTTTTTGTATTTTTCCTGCACAGATGCAGCCAATTGGCTTTTAACAAAATCTCTTATTTTCGGATAAGAAAGAATTTGTCTATTATCACAATAAATAGGTGACTTAATGCCAGACGCCCAAATGAATGGGTTTGCCGGTTGAAGTTTTATTGCTTTTATTTGTAATAAAAGCCTAGCTACTTCTGAAGCAGTCTCATTGTTAATAATCATGGGGTAAATGTATAAAATTTTCGCAAGCAATAAACCACTCATAATAACAGACCAACAACAGCTATTCAAAGAAAATTCTGCCAACGTATTTATTCATTATCAGGTTCCAGAGGATTTAACGATTGCCATTGATAACCTTGAAAATTTAGAGGAATTAAATAGTGTAGTGGTCTATCATAATAACCTGAAAGAACTCTGGAAGCAGATAGGATCTAATTTCAAAATCATTGAAGCTGCAGGTGGCAAGGTGTTTAATGAGTCTGAGGAAATTCTCTTTATTGAAAGATTTAATAAATGGGATTTACCAAAAGGTAAAAAGGAATCAGATGAGATGCCTGCCGAAACAGCTATCAGAGAGGTGAATGAGGAATGCGGTCTTTCTAATGTGGCGATCATCGAACCATTAAAAACAACATACCACACCTACAAACTTGGAACGGAAAGAATTATAAAAAAAACATATTGGTTTGCAATGAATTATGAAGGGGATGAAGTATTAGTTCCACAAAAGGAGGAAGGCATAATCAATGCAAAATGGTTTCCCAAGAATAATTTGGTAGAACCTTTATCAAACACCTACAGATCTATTCAAGAGCTTTTCTAGCAAACTATAATTTATTTATTTTCCCGGATCACTTATACTTGGCTCTTTCTTTTTAAGTTGAAAAAGCGTTCCAAATGTTTTTTCAATATTGCCACTAGGCCTCTCCGCAGGTGATTTTACAAATTTACCCTCTTTATCAATCAAAAAATAGCTAGGGATTGACTTAATATTATAATCAGACTGTACCTTCTTGGAATCTCCACAATAAAGAAAAACTTCTGAATTTGTATTGTTTGGTTCTAGTTTTTTATTTTTTTCTAAAAATGTACGCATCTTGTCAAAATCTTTATCAAGTGAAATGCTAATGAAAGTTACTTGCTCTCCATACTTTTCTACAAGTAGAGGTATGACTTTCATCTCATGCAAACAAGGCAAGCACCAAGTAGCCCAAAAATCAAGATAAACATATTTCCCCCTGTAATCGCTCAATTTATGCATGACTTTATCAGCGTCTATAAGAATAAAATCAGGTGCGATCGCACCTTTATCTAACCTGGTTAAACTCGATTTAATGTTTGAGGACAAAGTCCTGTGATTTGGAAATTGTGTTTTTAGCTTAATGGTATCTAGCAGATCTGTAATCATCTTTTTTTCATAAAATGAATTCCTGTAAACCTCGTACAAACCCTTTAACAATACCAATTCACGCAGATGAATATTTTGCAGTCCTTTTTTTTTGCCGAGAAAGTCCATCAAGGCAGTATAATCTTTGTTCTTATTAACCATTTTCAGGACCTTGTCGCCTCCTGGCCCCATAGACATTGATAATAAATAATTGGCAAAGTACTGATTGATAAAGTTCATATACGCCTCGTTGTTTTCCTTAACAGGTTTATCAATCAATAATTCTTTTTCAAGTATCCCAACATTTGATTTATGGGTCATCATTTTTATCATCGCAATTTTATAATCTATATGAGTATTTAAATATGAATTGCCTTCCATTTTATGCTTTGCACCATAATTCTCAAATAAACTATCTATTTGTTTTCTTTTCTTTCCCCTGGTAATCAAGTTATAATGGGAGGCTGTAAGCTCTGTAAAGCCCACTTCAAATGCATTCATATCAAAATTAATTTCTCCTCTTTTGCTTTCTGCAATTAAAACATCCATAGAATTAGCCTTGTTCTTTTGCTGTTTAATATTCAGGTTATAAGTCTTGCCAGGCTCAACCATTATAGATCCTTCGTCACTGCCAATTCTCAGCAACACCTTTTGAGTCGTTTCTAAATCAAGTGTAAGCTGGAAAGTTCCATTTCCTTTTATAATGGCACTGCTTACTTCATTTAAAGTACCTGTAATATAATCTTCATAAATTGAGATGGATATTGCTTGTCCAAAATACTCCTCTGCTAAACCGCGCAAACTTAGATCCTGGGCTGTTCCAGTAAACGGAAACAATAAAAAGAGAATGTTTAAACCAGTTCGCCTAATCAACTGACAGGCTGATTCCCTTGGGTACAAATTCAGAAGCATCTCCACCATTTCTTATAATTTCTCTTATTATTGTTGAGTTAATGGCTGTAAATTCAGGAGCTGACATTATAAAAACAGTTTCAACTTTATGGTGCATTTTTCGATTCATCTGAGAAATAGATTTTTCAAATTCAAAATCAACAGAATTTCTCAAGCCTCGCAAAATAGAATTGGCCCCTGCCTGAATGCAAAAGTCTATTGTTAACCCCTGATATTGTTCCACACTTACATTAGGATTATCCTCAAAGATCTTGCCAATTGATGCCATTCTTTGTTCCAGTGAAAACAGGCTTTTTTTTGCAGAATTATTTCCGATACCAATAATAATTTGATCAAAAAGGAGCAATCCTCTTCTTACAACATCCAGATGACCAATGGTAATAGGATCAAAGGATCCAGGAAAAACTGCAATTCTTTTCATGGTTTAAAAATACTAAAATTCACATTCCCAATTCTCCTTTTCTCAAAATAGCATGCTTGATCTTCGAGATCTAATCTGGGGCCATGCTCAAGAATAAACCATCCATTTTTCTTTAAAAGATTATTATTTATCACCAACTCAGGGAGAAGACAGATGTCTTTATGTGCATAGGGCGGATCGGCAAAAACAATATCGAAAGTGCAATCACATTCCTCTATAAATTTAAAAGCATCACCTCTTAATGCCCTTAACCCATCCATTTTCAGTTTCACTGCAGTTTCTTTTATAAACTTTACTGAACTATTATTATTATCTACTGCAATTACGTCAGGCACTCCTCTTGAGCTAAATTCATATGAAATATTACCTGTTCCTGAAAACAGATCTAGCACCGACAAGGCTTCAAATACAAAATAATTGCCAAGAATATTGAACAAAGTCTCCTTGCCAGCATCCGTAGTAGGCCGAAGCTGCATTGTTGCAGGTATATGAATTGGTCTTCCTTTATGGTTTCCGCTTATTATCCGCAATGGTATTGACTAAATAAGTTGTAGTGAAAATGGCCCGGAAGTTCTTCAATATGATAGCTGTATTTAAATTCAGCATTTCTGGTTGCAAAATCAATATTCCTTATATACTGATGTAGAAATGAGAAGTCCTCTGATTTTCTTTCAATTTCCCCCATAATTTGCAAATCGATCTTTTCCGGATTTAATTTAAGCTGCTCAAAAACAAATAATACATAGTATGCTAAATCTTCTTTGGTGCCATATGAAAATGAATTGCAGAACTTTAAATTATTCCCTTCTACAACGATCATAGTAAATAGCCCTTTTTCAAAATTTAAAATACAAAATGATTTATTCTGGTTTTTGTTATTATTCAGCAAAGTTTCAATTAACGAAGAGGCAAAATGCAAAACCTGGACATTTGCAGAAAAAGTAGCCATCGTCTCAAAAAGCTTTTTTGGCATTCTATAAATATTGTATGCATCCAAGCTATGAAGTTTATCACGTTCTATTATTTGTTTATCACTACTTTCCTTTATAGAAACATTAAGATTAAAATCCAGATATTTAGCTTCCCTAGAAGGTTCATATAGCGCAGTGGGAACGATGGTTGCCTGGTCATTAATCAGTATAAATTTAGCCGATTTATAAGGCACCTTTAAGAGGTCATTCTCGTCTTTAAGCTTTAGCAATTTATTGTTCAGTACGTCAGCATTCATCGATGTAGATGGATTGTTGTACAACACCAAATATTTATTGTTTAGAATATCTAAAACGCTAAAGGAAATGCCCTGCAAGCCTATCTGAAAGGCCAAATGATAATTCTCATTATTCTCGATGTTAAAAGACGCATCTACAATAAGTGATTCAGAACCAAAATTGTATTTGTTTATTACTTCAGCAGCCTGGTTAGCACCCATAAGATTAGATAGCTAATTTGAAACGAACCAAATTATTCACCCCAGTTTCCACTAGTTGAGGGGTCATTCATAGAACCAACCTGCAATCCATCCTCAATGTCAATATCTTCATTCTTGGTATTTAAGCCCGAATAAATCACTCCGTAGCTTGCAAATACCTTAAAAACCTGGACCATCATTCGACTTTTCCATATTTCACCAGCTTCGAAAACGAATGCTTCTCCATTTCTGCCAAATGGAATATAAGGCAAAGAATCAATAAAAAATGGTTTTAAATGACCTTTCAAATACCTTGGAGAAAATATAGAATCCCTTACACTCACATTTGAGGTATCCCTAGTCACCAATCCCATTTGCACGGCTTCTTCTTCAGATAATGTATCAGGGACAGCACCCAATGCCTTTATTACTATAAATGAATCATTCTTAACAAATTCTATAAGTTCTTTGAAACTATTTGCATAATTTTCATTAACAGACTTAAAAGCAAGTTGAGCAACACGAATATCTTTTAGCTGTTCAATAACAATTGAGTTCCTATATTCTGTGGCTTTTTGAAAAGTTATTTTACTATCAATACTATCATATACCATATATACCAAGAGCAATACCACCGCCCACAAACCATAATTTAATGCTGATTTCATCTTATTAATATTTCAAGCTATCTAATCAAATCCCCAAAACCAAATTATTGAATTCAATTTTCCAATTGAATGATATTGGTTTTTATTTAGGCTATTTATAAATTATGAAACTAAATTTGTTTCCTGACAAAACTACGATTTTTTTATTTTTTAAAATATAAACGCGGAGTGGGATTTGTTAATGCTAGGTTTGATTTTGGAAAAATATTTTAGGCCTTATGAAAGGAAAGCAGTAATATTAATGCAACAAAAACAACAAAAGACAATAG
>DTSC01000314.1 GCA_012965625.1 Flavobacteriales bacterium
AGGGTTCTTTACAGGAGAGCAAAAGCCTTTTACCCACCACGAGCTATCCCTTGAAAAGGGAGATACTGTCTACATCTTTTCCGATGGCTACCCAGACCAATTTGGTGGGAAAAGGGATAAGAAGTTCATGATGAAGAATTTCAAGAAACTCTTGCTCTCCATACAAGACAAAACCATGAATGAGCAGAAAACCATCTTGGAAACCACCATGGCTGAGTGGAAAGGAGATACCGAGCAGGTGGATGATATCCTTGTTATGGGGGTGAGGTTTTAACCCTCTCCACAAACAGGGTTTTTGTATATTTGACTATGCTACGCACCTTCCTCATCCTGCTCCTCTGCCTTTGGTTCAACACTGGTGTTGCCCAGCTTAGTGAGAAGCAGAATGCACAAATTGATTCCTTAAAAAATGTTATTGAATCTGCAAAGCACGACAGTTCCGTTGTGAAGGCTTATATAGCTTGGGATAACATTATTTATGTATCAGATCCAGAATTGGACCACGAATTGAACAAGAAAATTATAGAAATATGCAATAAAAATTTAGCCGATGAATTAAGTGCAAAAAGCAAAGCGTTTTTTCAAAAAATATTAGCTTCTTCTTACAACAACATTGGGACCATTTACCAGCGACAAAGCAATTATAAGCAGGCCCTGGATTATCATACAAAAAGCTTAAAGATCAAAGAAGAAATTGGTGATAAAAATGGAATTGCTTTGTCTTACAACAACCTTGGGATTATTGCCTGGTACCAAGGCAATTATAAACAGGCCTTGAACAATTACGAGAAAAGCATAAAGATAGAAGAAGAAACAGGTAATAAGAGCAGAATCGCAACCTCCTTAAACAACATTGGACTTATTTATGATGAACAGGGCGATTATGCCAAAGCCATAGACTATTACACCAGAAGTTTAAAAATAAAAGAGGAGCTGGGAAATAAAAGAGGCATTGCTATATCTTTGAATAACATTGGATTTATTTATGATCAGCAGGGTGATTATGTAAAAGCGATGGATTATTACAGCAGAAGCTTAAAAATAGATGAGGAGCTGGGAGATAAAGGTGGCATTTCTGCCTCTTTGAATAACATTGGACTTATTTATTATGGTCAGGGCGATTATGTAAAAGCGATGGATTATTACAGCAGAAGCTTAAAAATAGATGAGGAGCTGGGAGATAAAGATGGCATTGCTAGCTCTTTGAATAATATTGGAGATATTTATTCAGAAGGGGAAGATTATACCAAAGCCATAGACTATTATACCAACAGCTTAAAAATAGTCGAGGAGCTGGGAGATAAAAATGGCATTGCTATCTCTTTGAATAGCATTGGAAGTATGTATAAAGAGCAGGGCGACTATTCCAAAGCTCTGGAGAAAAGCACAAAAGCACTGAGCATTGCACAGGAAATAGGTAATGTTGAATCAATCAAGTTAGCTTCTGAAAATTTATGGGAAACCTACAAAAAGTTGGGAAAGCACCGCCAAGCCCTTGAAATGCACGAGCTAACCATTGAAATGCGCGACAGCATGCTTAGTATAGAAAACAAGGAGGCCATCATACAACAAGAATTCAAGTACAAATACGAAAAAGAGCAAGCCCTGGCAGATGCCAAGTACCAGGAGCAAATGGCCCTTTCGGCAGAAAGAGAAAAGCGTCAGCAGCTCATCGCCTACTCAGCCGGTGGAGGCCTTGTCATGGTACTTGCCTTTGCCTTTTTTGTCTTCAATCGCTTGCAGGTTACTCGCAGGCAAAAAACAATCATTGAACAGCAAAAAGAACTGGTGGAAGAACAAAAGAAAGACATTACCGACAGCATACAGTATGCAGAGAACATACAAAAGGCTTTACTGCCTGCTGAAGAAGATCTCTCAGTATTGCCCGAGGGTTTTGTTCTATTTCATCCCAAGGACATAGTAAGCGGTGACTTCTACTGGATGCAGCACTACAGCAACAATGTATATCTTGCTGCCTGCGATTGTACAGGCCATGGTGTCCCCGGTGCTTTTATGAGCATGATCGGTTCTTCGCTATTGGATGAAGCTGTGGTAGAGAAAGGCCTTACCCAACCCAACGAGATATTCTTTGAGGTACGAAAAGGGTTCATCAACGCCCTCAAACAAACAGGAGAAAAGGGACAGCAAAAAGACGGGATGGATGCAACGCTCATCGTTTGGGATAAAAACAACAAGCTACAATTTTCCGTTGCCAACAACCCGCTCTTTCTCATAAGAAAAGGAGAGCTACTGGAAACCAAACCTGATCGACAGCCCGTAGGGTTCTTTACAGGAGAGCAAAAGCCTTTTACCCACCACGAGCTATCCCTTGAAAAGGGAGATACTGTCTACATCTG
>DTSC01000315.1 GCA_012965625.1 Flavobacteriales bacterium
TCCTTGTTCTCTATGCTGTTAATGCTGTCTCGCATCTCAATGGTTAGCTCGTGCATCTCAAGTGCCTGGCTGTGGTTTCCCATCTTTTTGTGGATTTTCCATAAGCTTTCAGAAGCAGATCTGATTGTTTCAACATTACCTATTTCCTGTGCAATGCTCAGTGCTTTTGTGCTTTTCTCTAGTGCTTTGGCAGTTTCGCCCTGTTCATAATAAATCATTCCAATGGGAACCAAAGACATAGCAATGCCATTTTTATCCCCTATCTCCTCTTGTATTTTTAAGCATCTGGTGAGATAGTCTATGGCTTTGGCGTAATCACCCTGAATATCATAAATAATTCCAATGTTGCCCAAAGAGTTAGCAATGCCTTTTTTATCTCCCAGCTCCTCTTTTATTTTCAAGCATCTTGTAAAATAGTCTATGGCTTTGGCGTAATCGCCCTGATTTTTATAAATATTCCCAATGTTATTTAAAGACATAGCAATGCCATATTTATTTCCCAGCTCCTCTTGTATTTTTAAGCTTCTGGTGTAATGCTCTATGGCTTTTGCGTAATCGCCCTGATTTTTATAAATATTTCCAATGTTATTTAAAGATGTAGCAATGCCTTTTTTATCTCCTATTTCCTCTTGTATTTTTAAGCATCTGGTGAGATAGTCTATGGCTTTGGCGTAATCGCCCTGATTTATATAAATAATTCCAATGTTATTCAAAGAGTTAGCAATGCCTGTTTTATCTCCCGGCTCCTCTTTTATTTTTAAGCTTCTTGTAAAATAGTCTATGGCTTTGGCGTAATCGCCCTGATTTTGATAAATAAGTCCAATGTTATTTAAAGACATAGCAATGCCATATTTATTTCCCAGCTCCTCTTTTATTTTTAAGCTTCTGGTGTAATAGTCTATGGCTTTTGCGTAATCGCCTCTAATATAAAATGATACTCCTTGGATGTTTAAAGCTGTTGCCATCTCTTTTTTATTGTTTATAGATTTTGCAAAATCATACTCCTTCTGGGCAAAATAAAAAGCAGAGTCGGGCTGTGAATAGATAATTTCAATGGCTATTTTATGCATGGCTTTCAAGCGATTGGTATCTGCCTGCGTACTATCGTTCCATACCCCCCAGAGGGAGTCGAGGTTTACAGCCGAAGCCATAGTGAGCCAAAGGCAGAGGGAGCATATGAGGGTGAGGCGTAGCATACCACTAATATATGCAATTCCTTGAAAATAGTTTTAGTGGAGGCCTGTATGTCCTTAAATTACAGGATCCTTATACGATCTTAACTACCCAAGCACCATATTGGCGATTACAATATCCTGTACAGCTACACCTGTTAAATCACAGACGGTAATATCGAATTCCTTACGCTTCCTTTTACCAGCTATCCAATCACCAAGCTCGATCATATCAGCATACGCCTCGTACTGCAGCTCTCCCTGGGTAGTACACTGGGAAACGGAATCAGCAATAATATGGTCTGCCTTTTCCAAGACCCCTTTTTCCAGCTCCCTTTTACCTGGAGTATCAGATCCAACAGCTGTAATGTGAGTCCCCGGCAGTATCCATTCACCACGAATAAGTGGTTCGGTTGCAGGTGTTGTGGTCACAATAAGATTACACGTCTTAACCAGATCAGCAAGGTCACGGGCTACTTCAACTGAATACCCTTCTGTTTCCATTTCTGTTTTATACGCTAATGCTTTTTTAGAATCTCTCCCCCATACCTTTACCTTTATGCAATTTGTTACTGCTTTTAAGCATCTTAATTGAAAGCGGGATTGAATGCCTGTGCCGACAATGCCAATCTGTGTTACTGTTTTTGGACCGACATATTTGGCACACACAGCTCCTGCCAAACCCGTTCGCACATCTGTTAAAAAGCCTTCATCTAATAAAATAGAATTCGGCTGTCCTGTGTTCGAGTTAAAAGCCAGCATCATCCCATTGCTGGAGGGTAAGCCAAGAGAAGGGTTTTCATAAAACCCTGATGCGATTTTTATCACATAGTTTGAATTCCCTTTTATTGCGCCATATTTTATGTGCACATCTCCGGGAGGCGTGTCCATCTTTAAATGACCGACGGGGGGAATGTTTGCACTTCCATCGCTATAGCTTACAAATGCCTTGGCAATTGCTTCAACCTGGTCCTTATTTGAAACGGCATAAAACCGTTGTACGATTTTCTCTTTTTTAAGTATTTCCATTAGAGTAGTGTTTTTAACGTGTCGTTAGAAATATTAGCCCCGCAAATTACGATTACCACTTTGTTTCCGGTTAAACTGGCTGCTCGCTTTTTAAAAGAAGCCACTGCAACTGCGGCTGCTCCTTCAATTATTTTGTGGTGCTTAT
>DTSC01000316.1 GCA_012965625.1 Flavobacteriales bacterium
CCAAAAAAGGAAATGTTTCATGGAGGCTGGCGGTTAGGCGGTTTAAAAGGTATGTACTGTTTTCGTAAAGATAATAAAATGCCTTGATACTGGTGAAATTGGTTCTTTCGCATTAATTATTTTTCGCCTATTTTCCATCAAAATACCCGGGCACAAAAAAATATTAAAACATGCGTAACTAGTAGGTTGTTTTTTTCTCTTTTAGTTATTTTATGCAGAAATCATCTCAATTTGAATTAATGCGACAGAACCTTTCCTTATGCTTTTAACCACGATTTATAGAAAATAAAATATGCTGCAATTAAAAAGCGGGCAACTTTAATTACTATTTCAATCCAATCTTCTATTGTCATAATACTTGTTCCTTTTTATTTGTTACATAACGGTTTGGCTATGCGCAGTATCCCGAAGGGTATTGCGTATAGGTGTTGTTGTGTGTTCGTTTTTTATTCCCAATCATATTTAAACCCTCTTTTCTTGAAGTAAATATTCCCCTGATGTTCGAATTTTTCATTGTCTATTGTGAAATTCCCCATTTCACATCCCCATCCTTCTCCTGCCATAGTGTATTGTGCCCACATTATCATTTCCATATTGTCAAGAACATATGGGGTATCTGATTCAAGATAAAATTCGTACGAATGATTGACATTGAACTGAACATCTGGTGAACCCCAAAATTTCTGATTTTCTTTGTCGTGCTTATTTCTTTCTTGTCGAGGGTAAATGTATATAGTGTCTATTATTGTTATACTGTCCTTTTCTACTACTGTTATTGTATCTATTTCTTCATATGTAAAGCCTGTGAAACAAATTGGATCAGTGTCAAAGTAAATTTGACTTTCGCATTTTGTTTTAAACTCCTCTCGTTCCTCTTCCGTCCAACTTGAAGAGTTCCAACATCCTGTTAAAGCAATGAGAAGCACGGAGAATATTATTGTTTTTAATTTTTTCATGGTTAATGACACACAACGTAGGGATAAAGGAACATGTTCCTTTATCTACCCTAAGTGTTTCCTCAAATATAAAGAAATAAAGGTGTTTATACTGGATAGAAATCTGTACTTATCTTGATCGGAAGGAAAAAAGGCAGGATCTGCTTCATACTGCCAATATACAAAAATCCCACTCCATTTAAGTGCGGAGCTTAAAGGATTGCCACAAAGATTAATTTATCCCAAGTAGCAGGTGCATGATATCCCGGTGATGGGGGTGAGGTTTTAAATCCTCTTTATAAACAGAGATTCTTGTATATTTGGTTGTGATAATTATATAGCAACTATTTGTAGCACATTTTATTTATAAGAACATGAATTCATTGGAAATTAAATATGAAGGTAATTTAAGAACTGCTGCAAAGCATTTAGACTCGGGTGAGATTATTTATACGGATGCCCCAAAAGATAATCATGGGCTAGGTGCATGTTTTTCTCCTACTGACTTGGTTTGTTCCTCCCTTGCCAGCTGCATGCTAACCGTGATGGCAATTGCCATTGGAAAGCATGGAGTAGAAATAAAAGGAACAAGAGCATCTGTTAAAAAAACAATGAGTGCTGAACCAAGAATGATCTCTCAAATCGATATTGAAATTATGTTTCCTGAAAATTACGATGAGAAAATCAAAACTATTTTAGAACGCTCAGCCTTGAACTGCCCGGTTCATAGGAGTTTATCTGAAGAGGTTGTTAAGAACGTTGAATTCATCTATAAGTAGCCAAACGATACAAAATCCGAACAGGCTATAAACTACAGATAAGCAGCAGCTTGTTGTTGATATTTCTGTGGTTGT
The DNA here is from genome assembly GCA_012965625.1 of Flavobacteriales bacterium. GTDB lineage: Bacteria > Bacteroidota > Bacteroidia > NORP154 > NORP154 > UWMA-0041. The sequence continues at coordinate 1,790 of DTSC01000316.1, forward strand.
GGCGGTGGAAGATCACTATTCCTTCAGCACTTTGCCCACATATACATTTCCTTGCTCGTCCAGAACTCTTATAAAGTAGATCCCCATGTCAGCATTTGAGATATCTACCGTATTGGCTTTTGCAGATAGTACCAGCCTCCCATATATGTCATAGATTGATACAGTCCCTTGTACTCCTTCAATGGTTAAGATTCCAGTGGTGGGGTTGGGGTAGAGGTGGAGTTCACTTTTCTTTGACTCCTGCAAGCCTGCGATCGTTACCGATTCGCAATCAGTGGTGTCTGTGCAAGCTCCTAAAGTAATAGCTCCGGCATAATTGCCACTGGCAGTGGGTGTGAAATATTGATTTGTTTCACCAGCTATTGGGGCATATGAATTATCGCAATCCAACCATTGGTAGGTACCCCCTGCTGGTTGCATAGTAAGGTTATTGCCATTTAGGGTGATGCTAGGTGTTAAATTATCAACGGATAAATCTAGCGTTACCACCGAATCACATCCAGCAGCATTTGCCAGGGTGTGGGTAGCTGAATTATTGTTGGCTGTATAGGTG
>DTSC01000317.1 GCA_012965625.1 Flavobacteriales bacterium
AAAAGGATCTGGTTTAGAAAAAAATTTGGCCTGACCCAAGATACAATTGCTATTGGCATTATTGGCAGAATTGTACCTATAAAAAACCATTCATTTTTTTTAAGTGCAATTAAAAACCTAAAAGAGAATACTACAAAGAAGTTCATTGCATTTATTGTTGGGGATGGAGAGGACAGAATAAAATTGCAAAATGAAGCAGAAGCTATAGGACTATCCTATTCATTTGAAGACTGCAGTAATCGTTTTGACTTGTCATTAGAACCAGAACCTAAGCACAATAATGATGTAAACATCATATTTACTTCGTGGATCAGAGAGGTTGATATTGTTTATGCGGGGTTAGACATTGTGGCACTAACCTCTTATAATGAAGGAACTCCTGTGAGCCTGATAGAGGCTCAGGCTTCATCAAAACCAGTTATCTCTACAAATGTAGGGGGTATCGAAAATGTTGTTGAACATGGAGTAAGCGGATTATTAACAGGTGTTTCTGTAAGTTTATTTAGTAAAAAACTTCTTTCTCTGGTAGACAATGAAGAGCAAAGAATAACGTTTGGAAGAAATGGAGTAAAATCGGTATTTGACAAATATAATTACAACCGATTGGTAAAAGAAATAAGTACATTGTATTACAAACTACTTGAAACAAAACAAAAAGGAGATTAATTTATTACTTTTGTAAGGTGATATAAAAAATAGTGTGAAACTTAAGGAATAATGAAAAAAATAGCCCTGTTTATTTTTCTATTGTCGATATTCTCTTCTTGCAGCATTTTTAAGCCTAGCATTATGTTGCGGACTGGGAAAAACTATACTTATGCAAAGGTGCCAGAAAATCCGCAATTCCAATATAAAGTAGCGAACAATGACTTTATTTCTTTTAAAATCTTTTCAAATGATGGGTTCAAGCTCATTGACCTTACCAATTATAGCTCATCAGCAGGTGCTACTGCAAATGTCAGGATGGAATACTTGGTAGAACATGATGGGATAATAAAATTACCTATCATAGGTAAAACAAAAATTGCAGGGTTGACAATTAGGGAGGCTGAACAAATGCTGGAAGAACAATATGCTGAATTTTATAACAAGCCATTTGTTATGCTGAATGTTACAAATAGGCGTGTAATTGTATTTGCAGGCACAGGGGGGGGGGCCTCAGTGATAAATTTAACTAACAACAATACAACTTTATTGGAAGCCCTTGCCCTTGCAGGGGGAATCTCTACTGGTAAAGCAAAAAGAATTAAACTCATACGTGGCGACATAAGAGATCCACTGGTATATTTATTAGACCTCTCTACCATAGAAGGGATGACACAGGCCAATATGGTAATACAGGCGAATGACATTATCTATGTAGAACCAGTTCTTAAACCTCTTGTGACCATCTTAACAGAATTGAACCCTATAATTGGGATTCTTACCAGCATCTTACTAATTGCAACACTAGTTACCGGCACTCCTTAAATTACCACCATGTACAATCAAGCGACTTCTGGCAACAATACGGCAAATACATACCAGGAAAAGTCATCTGACTTCTCACAGGATTTTGATCTTGCCTTATTTATCGTGATTGTAAGAAAACAATTGAAATGGATCCTTTTGTTTTTTGTGCTTGCCGCTATTTGTACTTATCTCTTTTTACGCTATACACAACCCTTATATGAAGCAAGCACAATAATTCAAATGACCTCTCAAAATACTGCACAGGAAGTTCTGAATGTAAAAAATGTTTATGAACAAGATATTGCAGGTGAAATTGAATTATTGAGATCAAAAGCCTTTATTACAAGTGCATTATCCCGAATAAACCTTGAAGTAAATTATTTTGCGAAAGGTAAGATTCTAAATACGGAGATGTATACAACCACGCCTTATCAAGTGATGATTAGAAATGTTCATCCGGATCTAATTGGTGTACCCATTTACGTTAGCTTCCCTTCTGCTACAACAATCCATACCTCCTATTCAATGAATGATGAAATATTTGGCCAAGCAATTGTTAGTGAGCAATGGACAAAGCTTGAATATTTTGAAATAAAGATAAGCATTGCTGATTTTGAGAAGATCTCTACACAACAGACACAATTTCAAAACAATCCATATTTTTTCAAGATTAATGACCTTAATAACACAATTAATAAATATTACAATAGTATAAAGATTAACCTTTTGAATGAAGCTGCTAAAACCATTCAAGTTTCTGTCAGAGACAACAATGCCAATAAAGCAGCAGACATTGTCAATGCAATAGCTCAAGAATTTATTGATTATGATATTAAAAAGAAGGCAAAAAGCGCCAATAAAGTATTGGCGTTTATTGAT
>DTSC01000318.1 GCA_012965625.1 Flavobacteriales bacterium
CCAAGGTGGTATAACTTCAAGGCATAAGTTGTCAATTGACAGGCACCCATTACCATTTTCGTCAGTAATTTCAAAAATTAACTCTGTTTGATTTGTTGGATTGAGGTTAGTTAAATTATTAGAGTGGTTGAACCAAACGCCAGGGGTGTCTGTAATGTTCCAGCCGGGAAAAGGGAATGGTACTCCGGTGCTGTCAAATAAGGGGTAACTGTACAGCCAACTTTCACTCGGGCTGCTCCTGTATTTGACCAAAAAGTATGCATCTGAATTATGGTAACGATAATCAAAAGATAAGGCTAAGTTAGAATCAGTATAAGAGGACAAGTCCAATTGTATTGTTAAATCAAATGTTCCTTTATAGTTTGTAAAGACATCCTGGAAAAACGCCATTACTCCTGTGCCTGTACCTGATGTTGGCACCCAAGAAGTTTGGTTTGGACCATAATGCATACCAACATACTTATCGTTTTTTGTATAAGACCATTGTGCTCCGAAGCTACTTAAATCAGGGATAGGGCCCCCTGTACCAGTAACTCCAACCCATCCATCAATTGATTCAAAATCTTCACAATAAGGAAGAGTTAATTGACCAGAACTAAATTGGGATATGTCAAATGATATTTGTTTTTCCGGCAGCTCCTTTCCTGCCTCTTCTAATTGTTCCGATAATGCTGTTGTCTGCCCAAAGGCAATGGTGGGGAGTAGGAATAGTAGGAGTATTAGTTTTTTCATGGCTTTAAGTTTAGGATTACCCAAATATACAAAAACATAGAATAAGGGTTTTGGAGGGGATTGATCTACTTAAAACCGATTAAACGACAACAAAACCGACAACAAAAAAATAACCGCCTGTATAAAATACTGATATACAAACGGTTATAACACTAAAAAGTTGCCCGACTAGGGCTCGAACCTAGACTCTTCTGGACCAAAACCAGACGTGTTGCCAGTTACACCATCGGGCATTTGCTAATTCAAACTTGCGATTGCAAAGCTAATAAATTTCATATTCGCATTTAGCAAATCATTCATTTTATCCATCATCTTATGGCAGCAAGCGGCCATACCACCTTGGGAAGGGTATGGATTCACGAACGTGATGTAATTTACAGATCCATACCACCAGCCGTTCCAGTCCCAAGCCAAAGCCGGCATGAGGCACAGCTCCGTATCTCCTGAGATCCAGATACCATTCAAAAGCATCCATAGGAAGCTTATGCTCCTTGATCTTTTCTATCAACAGCTCTTTATCAGTCTCTCGTTCGCCACCCCCAACGATCTCTCCATAGCCCTCTGGGGCAAGCACGTCAACTCCCTTGCTAAGCTCAGGATCCTTCTCATCTCTTTTCATATAAAAAGCCTTGATCTTATGGGGCCAGTTATAGATCATAATGGGGGCTTCAAAGAGCCGGGTTAAAACAGTTTCATCAGAACCACCAAAGTCAGTTCCAAACTCAAAATTTATGGCCGATTTAATCCACCCAGGGATGTTTCGCTCCTTTTCTTCCAGGTCCTTGACCTCATTTTTCAGCTGGTCAATCTTGTTTTGGTTGAAGTTCCTCTCGCCTTTTTTAATTCCTGGCCCAGCAATCTTCTCTTCTCTTTCTGTGATTTCTTCTTTCACCAAGGTAATCTTAGCTTGTATCTCTTCGAGGTCATTTTCCAAGGTAGTGATTGCATTGGCCCCGTTTACATCCTTTTCTCCTTTCAATACGGCGACAGCCTCAGCATAGGTCAACCGTGTAAATTTCTGCATGGCCTTTTCCAAGGCGCCTGTATCTCTTCCTATGACCTCAAATTCATTTTTACAGTTCTTTAACACATCCCCAAGAATACTAAGCAGCATTTCTTCGATAAGGTCCATATTCTGATCATTGTCATAGAAGGCCATCTCCGGCTCAATCATCCAAAACTCTGTCAGATGCCGTCTTGTTTTTGATTTCTCTGCCCTAAAGGTGGGCCCAAAAGTGTATATCTTGCCCATAGCCATAGCCATAGCCTCTCCATAGAGCTGGCCAGATTGAGTTAAATAAGCGGTACGGTCAAAATATTCTGTTTCAAAAAGGTCACTCGTCCCTTCGCAGGCATTGCCGGTAAAGATCGGAGCATCCATCTGAACAAAGTCCTGCTTCTGAAAGAAATTATGGATCGCATAGATGATCTGATTCCTGATCCTCATTATTGCCCATTGTCTTTTTGAGCGCAACCATAAATGCCTGTTGTCAACCAGGAAATCTACGCCGTGGGCTTTTTTGGTGATGGGATATTCATCTGCCAGGGAAATAACGGTGAGGCTTTTTGCCTGCAGCTCAAAGCCACCTAATTGTTTTTCATCCTTAACAACTATTCCGCTGAGCGCAACAGAAGATTCTATGGAAAGGGACCTTGCCGTTTCAAAAAGCTCTTCCCCTACCTCATCCTTATTTACCACACATTGAGCAAAGCCAGAACCATCGCGAAGAACAATAAAGACAAGCGTTTTGCTGTCGCGCCTGTTGGCAACCCAACCGCTAACAGTAATCTCCTTACCTTCATTTTGAAAAAAGTCTTTAATTTGCATATTAATCTTTTTGTTTTATCGCTACAAACTGAGAGGGGCAAAATTATTAAAAAATCCGGAAGCGCTTTATTAATCATTTGATCTATTTGCATTGTCAAAGAAAACCATCCAAAAAATAAAAGCTCCCATCCTTAAGGAGATTGAAGCATTTGAGCCTAAGTTCAGGGCTTCCATGAAGAGTTCTGTTCCTTTGCTCGACAAGATCACCCACTACATCGTTAAGAGAAAAGGAAAGCAGCTACGGCCTATTTTTGTTTTTTTATCCGCAAAGATCTGTGGAGACACCACTGAATCAACCTATAGGGCAGCTACGCTGATTGAGCTTTTGCATACCGCTACACTGGTCCATGACGATGTGGTTGATGATTCACAGGAGCGAAGGGGGTTTTTCTCAGTGAATGCACTATGGAAAAATAAAATAGCGGTGCTGGTAGGTGACTACCTCTTATCCAAAGGCCTTTTGTTTTCCATGGAAAACAAGGACTACAGACTTTTACAGATTGTCACAGACGCAGTAAGGGAGATGAGTGAGGGGGAGCTCTTGCAGATAGAGAAAGCCAGGAAGCTAGATATTGAGGAACCCATATACTATGAGATCATTCGCCAGAAAACAGCATCCCTGATCGCCTCATGCTGTGCCTGTGGTGCTGCATCGGCAGGTGCTGATGAAGAGATGATTGAAAAAATGAGGAAGCTCGGTGAGGTAATTGGCCTTTCTTTTCAGATAAGGGATGATCTTTTTGATTATAACTTGAATGGAGACATAGGAAAGCCCACAGGTATTGATATCAAGGAGAAGAAGATGACCTTGCCCTTAATCTACGTGCTCAACCATGTAAGCCAAAAAGAAAAAAAGCACATCATTAATATCATTAAGAATCATAGCGAGAACCCCAGGAAGGTTGCGGAAGTTATTCAGATTGTTCAAGAGCATGGCGGAATCGAATATGCAACTGACAAGATGCACCAGTTTAAGGATGAAGCCTTGCATTTGCTTAATGATATTCCGGAAAGTCCAGCAAAAGACTCACTTGTTGAGCTGATAACATATACAATAGAAAGAAGGAAATGATCTTTTTTACGGAATCTGGATCTTTCTGGCCTGAACTTATTGCTGCTTTTTGATCACTATTCGTGAAACAACAATACTAACCTCATACAGCAAAAGCAGAGGCATAGCCACAAGAACCTGACTGATAACATCAGGGGGAGTTATGATCGCCGATAAAATAAGGGTAATGACCAAGGCATGTTTTCTATATGTTTTCATAAATTCAGGGGTCAAGATGCCAACTTTGGTAAGGAAATAGGTAATTATTGGAAGCTCAAACACTACACCGCAAGCAAAAGAGATGCTGGCAACGGTGGTAATGTATGAACTAAGGTTTATTTGATTGGCCACCAGTTCACTCACTTGATAGGAGCCGAGAAAATTAACTGCCAAGGGAGCAATCACATAATAGCCAAAGAGAATTCCTGACATAAATAACAAGGAGCTGAAGAACACCACTCCCCTGGCATGCTTGCTTTCCTTATTATATAAGGCCGGTTTAACAAACCTCCAAATTTCCCAGAAAACATAGGGAAAAGCAATGATAAATCCAGCAATTGCCGAAACAAAAATATGATTTGTAAACTGTCCGGACATACTGATATTCATCAGAATAAAAGGAAGTTCTGTGATACAGATGACCTCTGAAATAGAGCACATGACCCGGTAGGTTAAAAAGTCAGGGTTTTTGGGGCCCAGAAGAATGGTGTCGAAAACAAACCCCTTGTTAAGGAATGCCAGGACAGCAAAGCCCGAAATTGCTATTGCTGATCGTATCAGATGCCACCTTAATGCTTCAAGATGTTGCAAAAAGGACATCTCATCACCATCTTCATTTTCTTCAAAATCTTTTTCTACCACAGCTCAAAATTAATACTAAAATTTCCATAACTATTTAAATATTACTTTTATAAGCAATAAAAGTAATTTGTATTCGTCTATTTTTTTTCGCCTTTCGTACGAATTTTTATATATTTACTTAGGAATCCTTTTAAATTGAAAAATTCTCTATTACCTTTATTTTTTATAATTAAATAGTGATCAAATTATTAAACTTTCCTTTCAAGAAGCGTGAACTCCAATATTTTGTGCAAGAACTAAAATGACCGAAACTGCATTACTTAGCCTGAACGAACATCTGAAAGAATATTTTGGTTTTTCAAACTTTAAGGGCCAGCAAGAAGGGGTAATACATAATATCCTTAAGAAGAAGGATACATTTGTTATTATGCCTACGGGAGGTGGCAAATCAATATGTTATCAGCTACCCGCCTTAATCAATGATGGTACAGCGATCATTGTCTCTCCACTGATAGCACTTATGAAAAACCAGGTCGATGCGATGAGGGGCTATGGTTCTGAGGATGGCATTGCCCATTTTATGAATTCATCGCTAACAAAGCCTGAGCTTGCCCTTGTGAAGCAAGATCTCCTGGGAAAAAAAACGAAATTGCTTTATGTAGCACCTGAATCGCTAACCAAACAAGAGAACATTGACTTCTTCAAGAACATTGAAATCTCTTTCTTTGCGATTGACGAAGCTCATTGCATTTCTGAATGGGGCCATGATTTCCGGCCAGAATACCGAAGGTTAAGGACCATCATTGAAGCGATAGGCAAGGTTCCGATAATGGCGCTTACCGCCACAGCTACTCCAAAAGTACAGCAAGACATTCAGAAAAACCTCGCCATGGGAGACACTAAAGTTTTCAAGTCCTCCTTCAACAGGGCTAACCTCTACTATGAAGTAAAGCCAAAGGCAAATGCGAAAAAGGAGATTATACGGCATATAAAAAATAATCCAGGAAAATCAGGGATTATCTATTGCTTGAGCAGAAAGAAAGTTGAGGAGATTGCCGAGACCTTAAAGGTAAATGGCATAAAGGCATTGCCCTATCATGCTGGTATGGAGCAAGCTTTAAGAGCAAAAACACAGGACGACTTCCTGATGGAAAATATAGATGTAATTGTTGCCACAATCGCCTTTGGCATGGGGATAGACAAACCAGATGTTCGCTTTGTTATTCATTATGATATCCCAAAAAGCCTGGAGGGTTATTATCAAGAGACGGGAAGGGCTGGAAGAGATGACGGTGAAGGTAAGTGTATTGCCTTTTATCAGTATAAAGACATTGAAAAGCTGGAGAAGTTCATGAAAGGAAAACCTGTCGCAGAGCAGGAGGTAGGCAGGCAATTACTCCTAGAAACAGTAGCCTATGCAGAATCAGCTATGTGTCGCCGGAAACAGCTCTTGCATTATTTTGGGGAAACCTACCCAAAAGACAATTGCAATAATTGTGATAATTGCCTAAATCCAAAAGAACGCTTTGAAGCCATGGATAATGTCTTCCTTGCCTTGAAAACAATACTGGCAATAAAAGAGAAGTTCAAGATCAAGCATGTGGTGAACGTATTGATTGGAAAAACCACCACGGAAGTAAAATCATATAAACATGATACTTTGGAAGAATTCAATGGTGGCGCTGATTATGACGAAGCACACTGGAATGCTGTAATCAGGCAGGCTTTAATACTTGGGTTTTTAAAAAAGGCTATTGAACATTATGGATTATTAAGCCTCACTGAAGCGGGGCATAATTTTCTTAATAAGCCATTCTCGGTTATGGTAGCCAAGGATCATGAATATGAAGATATAGGTGCTGATGGTGGGGAGATGATTTTAAGTGAACAAAAGGGTGGCGGAATCGATACCATGCTTTTTTCCATGTTAAAGGACCTCAGAAAACAGATCGCAGAAAGCAAGGGCGTCCCTCCTTATATTGTGTTTGGCGATCCATCGCTGGAGGATATGACGATACAGTTTCCCATCACCATGGAAGAGATGTGTCAGATATCTGGTGTAGGGCCAGGAAAAGCGAGCAAATTCGGAAAGCCCTTAATTGAACTGATCGCCAATTATGTAGAAGAAAATGAAATTGAAAGGCCTATTGACATGGTGGTTAAATCTGTTGTAAATAAATCTGGCTTAAAAGTTTACATCATAAAAAGCATTGACAGGAAATTACCCTTGGACGATATTGCCAAGGCCAAAGGTGTAACAATGGAAGAGCTTATCACTGAGCTCGAACGAATAGTATCTTCAGGCACGAGATTAGATATTAGCTATTACCTGATGAGTAATATGGACCAAGAGCACGCAGAAGAGATCATGGAATATTTTAAGGAAGAGGAGGGTGATTCTATCGAGAAGGCCATTGAAGAGTTTGAAGAATACGGCTTTACTGAGGAACAAATAAGGCTGGTCAGGATCAAATTTATTTCAGAGTTTGGAAATTAAAAGAAGCCAGGAGTTAAATGCTATCTAGTCTTGATGCTTGCCGGAATCATAAACAAATCAAAAGATTAAGTATTGAAAAGATGTGAATGGGTTGGAGATGATCCAATTTACCAAAATTATCATGACTATGAATGGGGTGTACCGGTTCATGATGATCAAAAGATCTTTGAAGCGATTATATTAGATACTTTCCAGGCAGGCCTGAGTTGGATCATTGTGCTTAAAAAAAGGGAGAACTTTAGAAATGCTTTTGCAAAATTTGATGCAAGGAAAATTGCAAAATTCAATGAGGGTAAAGTACAGGAACTTTTAAATGATAAAGGAATAATAAGGAATAAATTAAAGATAAGGGCTGCCGTAAGTAATGCTTCTGCATTTCTTGAAGTTCAAAAAGAGTTTGGAACCTTTGACAAATATATTTGGAGCTTTACAAATCAGCAAACGATTAAAAACAAGTGGACTTCAATGCAAGAAATACCTGCGAAATCTGTTGAATCTGATTTAATGAGTAATGATCTAAAGAAGCGAGGGTTTAAATTTATTGGAAGCACCATATGTTATGCATTTATGCAGGCCATTGGCATGGTAAATGACCATGTGTTGAATTGTCATTTTCGGTAAAACTTTAGGGATTCAGGATTTACTTGTTATTGATTCCTGATAATTTTGAGCTTACATTCAAATGAACTCGTTAAAACATACTTTCGCCATCTTATTGCTCCTTGGGCCGTTAAATACGGATTCAATTGCTCAATTCAGCCCGGAAGTTCAAAAGCAGATTGACTCATTAAACCTGGTAATAAAGGAGAGCAAATACGACACCTCCCTTTGCCTTGCCTATATTGACTTGTCAGAACTTTTATATGCCTTTGATATAGATACCCTTAAGAAGTTATCTGAATTTGCAAAGTCCATTGCAGAAAAAAACCTCGCAAAGTCCTATATAAATAATGCAGAAAAAAAAGTATTCAGAGTGGGGTTGGCCAGTGCCCTTAGCAATATCGCTTATGTACACGACATAAAGGGAGATATTTCTATAGCCCTGGATTATTATACACAAGCCCTCAAATTATATGAAGCCTTAGAACATCTGGAAGGGATGGCCTTATCACTTAACAATATTGGATATATATATGTAAATCAGGGGGATAGTGCCAAGGCGCTGGAATTCTATCATAAATCCCTTAAAATTGAAGAAGAAATAGGCTCTAAAGAACTTATAGCCAGCTCATTAACAAATATAGGGGCTATCTATAGCCATCAGGATGACATCTCCTTGGCATTGGAATACTACCAACGCTCTTATAAAATGTGTAAAGAAATAGGATATAAAGAGGGCATGGCCTCTGCTTTGAACAATATTGGTGCTATATATAGGACAGAGAGCAATGAAGAAAAAGCGTTAGAATATTTCCAGGAGGCATTAATAATAAAAGAGAAAATTCAAGATAAGGATGGGATAGCTTATTCGTTCACTGATATTGGAAATGCTTATGAAAGCATGGGCAATGCAGGGGAGGCATTAAAATATTATAACAAAGCACTGGCAATAAGAGAAGAAACAGGGAACAAGCTAGGCATCGCGATTGCCTTAAACAATATCGGACGGATAAAACTAGATCAGGGATTAATCAAAGAGGCCAAAAAGCTGGCAACAAG
>DTSC01000319.1 GCA_012965625.1 Flavobacteriales bacterium
ATCAACATTTTACACATACCTAGTATTATTCAAAATTTCTCTACGATATATAGCAAGCCCCCCAAATGCAGAATCTACCTCAATCCATTTAGATTCTTCAGGAAGAACAATCATCTTTGAGTGCACGGATGCCGACAATGATTTTTCAATACCTAGCCCATGTTCTCTTAAAAAATCATACTGATCCCAGCAGTCATTCGGGCACCATGCATTATGACGCAATGCCCATATATCATAATATGGACCTCGCTGATTAGCAGTGCAGACATCCCAGTCATTTCTTTTCCAAGTGTTAAAAGAAGAATTAGGAATTATATAAAGAGGTTAATTAATGAAAATAGATAAATTAAATAAAATATTTATTGAATCAGTGCAAGTTAAAAATGATATTGTAGCCAGTGGAGTGCTAGAGGCTTTATTGAAAATGGGTGATGCTATCACCTCTTCTATAGAAAATGGCGGAAAGATTATGCTTTGTGGAAATGGTGGGTCTGCGGCAGATGCACAGCATTTAGCTGCAGAAATGTTAGTGCGTCTTAGGCCAAACAATAACCGTGAAGGCATCTCAGCAATAGCATTAGCACAGGACACATCTACAATTACTGCATGTGGTAATGATTTTGGTTATGAGCAGCTCTACGAAAGAATGGTAGAATCTTTGGGAATAGAGGGAGATGTTCTTATTGGTATCACAACATCAGGTAACTCAGAAAATGTTAATCGCGCAATGCGTGTAGCAAGAGATATGGGCATCAAGGTATTTGGTTTTCTTGGTTCTGGCGGGGGTGATTCGCTTGAGTTATGTGACGTGTCTTTAATCGTGCCAAGTAATAACACTGGAAGAATTCAAGAAGCACACATTACAGCCGGACATGCTTTAATGGAGTATGTTGAGGATGCCTTGATAGAGTCTGGATATTTACATCTGGAGGTGTAGTGGTTTGAGTCTAAAGATTTCACTAGAGGGCATTGATGCACTGATCTTTGATTTTGATGGGGTGCTAACTAATAACCTTGTTCATTTAGATCAAGAGGGTAAAGAGTGGGTGAGTTGTAGTCGTGCCGATGGACTTGCATTCGATGTATTACGTAAACTTGAGAAGCCCGCCTACATTATATCCACAGAAGAAAATCCTGTTGTTACTGCACGTGCAAAAAAATTAAAAATTCAAGCGTTGCAAGGAATAACAAATAAGGTTGATGCACTTTGCGCCCTTGCAAAGGAACATAATTACAATCTTAATCGTATATTGTATGTGGGCAATGATCTCAATGATTATTATGTTATGCAAACCTGTGGTTTTTCTGCATGTCCAATAGAACCAAGACCAACAAACAATGCTTTCATTACCCTCCTTTACAATTTTGTGATGCTGAATTAACAAGCTGTCTAGTAAAATAAAAATTTGCCTCTGCTTCATCTTTCCAATTATTAAATATTGGTGTTTCTAAAATAAATGAACCACTCCATGACAACTCCCTTAATATTTCTACAGCGGAATGAAAAGGTGTATCCGCCATGCCGAGTCGTTCACTACCACCATTATCAGAAAACCTATCTTTAATATGTACTTCGCCAATAATAGAGTGCATCAACCTCAACTCACTTTCAATATCAAACCCCATGGCTGTAGCATTTCCCAAATCATATAAAACTTTCACATTGTCCAACGCAACTTCATCTATGAATTGTTTCAATGAGGCTGCTGGTAAATCACTCTCAAGTAACACTGTGGGTCCATGATTGGTAACAACTTTACGAAGTACCTTTTTTAATTTTTCCTTTGAGTTATTGTTTTGAATGCTCATTGCATCCATTATTGGCAAAATTATAAATTCAATGTTTATTTCAAATGCCCAAGACAATATCTTTGAGAAGGTATTTTGTGCAATTATAGAATTTGTACTGTCGTCAAGTAAACCTCCATCTATTAATGAATGCGCGCACAGGCTTTTAATAGAAATGTCGTATTTAGTCGATATTTCTAAAATTTCTTTGCGGCCATCTACTGAAGCAATTGGATTTTCATCATCATTACACCCATCTATAAGCCATTCAATTTGATTAAAACCAATAGCGCTTGCACGTGAAAATTCTTCTCTCCAGCTATTCCATGGGAATGATTGTAGTGGCATACCAGGTTTGTTACTTAGGCGCCCCTGCATTATTCCTATACTAAAGTCTTCAAACATTTTTAGAGTCTGTTGGTAATTACAGGATTACAAATCAAGATGCTGACGAAGATTCTCAGCAATAGGTGCTTCAGCTTCAATAACTTTTTTAACGCCATCACCCATGGCTTTTTCAATTTTACGTACCGCACCA
>DTSC01000320.1:0-4306 GCA_012965625.1 Flavobacteriales bacterium
TCTGAAGATGTTATCCGACTTATTTCCTTTAGCCTTAACAATCCTGATAGAGATTTTTCTACTAGTGGCACCACTGAAGCTGACCAGGATGTGAAGCAAGGGAGCTCTGAAGATACAATGGGAAAGCTGGGTAAAGGGAATCTTAAAAACAGCATTATTGACTTTATTAATGAAGGGGATACAAGGATAAAAAATGAACTTTCTAGAACCAAAGAACAAAAGAGAAAAACACTTAATAAGATCTCAGATGCTCTGAATAAGACCATTGACAATCTAGAGCCTGACGTCATCACAGCTTCTGCGGGAAACCTGAAAGAATACATTAAGAAAAGTAAGAAGCGAAGGTCTATAATAGATAGAATAAAAGTTGTAAAGCCAAGTATTCGGAAAAAGCTTGCAAAAATATGGTATAGGAAAAGTGAAAGTTTACTTGTAGCCAGGAAACTTTCTCTAACATCAGGAAGGCTAAGTGTCTCTGCGGCCTTGTGGAAAGGAGATGAAGATGAAGGGGAGCTACGGTTGGATGAAATATTAAATATTTTAGAGGAGGTCTCTCCAGATCGGAAGATTTTGGATAACCTCCCTTTTTATTACCGGCAGCTCTTTTTAGGCAAACAAAATGTTGATCGAGCATTTTGGACAGGTCGCAAGCAGGTATTAATAGATGCTAAAAAGGCTATTTTGAGATTCAGGCATAGTTTATCACGAAATGATATGTTTTCTGTCGGTGGTTTATTGATCTTGGGAGAGCAAAACTCAGGTAAAACTTACTTAAGTCAATATATCGCTGGCAGATATTTTAATAAAAGAAAAATTTTCCAGGTGAACCCTCCAAATTCAGGATCAATAGATATAGCCGTTTTTGGTGATGCAATTAAGCAAGCCATAAATAATGAAGACGTTTTAAAGGAGGGGAAAAAGGTAAAGACTTTGGAGGATCTTGAAAAGGATAGTGTATTTATAATAAATGATTTAGAACTATGGTGGGAGCGATGCAATGATGGTGCAAAAGTGATAGAAAAGATTTCAGAATTGATAAATAAATATGGAGGTAAGTTCTTTTTTATTGTTAATGCCAATATTCATAGTTTCAGGTATATGAATAAATTAATCCCACTTTCCAATAGTTTTCAAAAGATATTGGAATGTGATCCCTTTAGTGCTGAGGAGTTAAAAAATATTATTTTATTCAGGCATAAATCTACAGGGCTTAAGTATAGGTTAACTAAACGTCGAGAGGATGATGTTTCAGGTTGGCGACAGGCCAGATTATTTTCAAAGCATTTTAATTACTCTAAAGGCAATGTAGGTGTTGCTCTTAATTCATGGGTTAACAACATTAAGAATGTATCTATGAGTGACAAATCTGCAGATCTTTCGATATCAAAAGGAACAGGAGTGGTTCATATTGTTGAGCCAAAAAGTCCTAATTTGAGCAGGTTGAAATATATGAATCCTGACTGGATGATAATGACTATTCAATTTGTTCTGCATAAGAGACTTACACTAAGCAAACTTGCTCGCATTACAACAATGAATTCAGAGCAGATAGCATACCAGCTGGATAGTCTTATTAGGGCTGGTGTAATTGTTGTCCGGTCAGAAAGTAAAGCTAGGCTAAGGGATGGAATTGTTGAAGAAGGTCTTAACCAAGACCCTGTTTATGAGCTGAATATATACCTCAGGCCTCACCTTGTAAATGACTTGGTAGAAAGAGGGGTGCTCTAAATTTTACTTAATTAATACTGCTCATTTTTGTTAGGAAAATCTTCAGATTTAACATCTCCTATATAAGCCTCTACAGCATCCTTGATCTCTTCATATAAGTTAAGGTACCTTCTCAAAAATCTCGGACTGAATTCTTTGGTTATTCCTAATAAGTCGTGCGACACAAGGACCTGTCCATCTACTCCGCCTCCAGCACCAATACCAATTATTGGAATTGAAATCTCATTTGCAACTATGTTTGCAAGCTTTGCTGGTATCTTTTCTAAGACGACAGAAAAACACCCAGTATCTTCAAGGATGTGTGCATCTTCTAATAGAATTTTAGCTTCTTCTTTTTCTTTAGCCCTGACCACGTACGTTCCAAACTGATAAATAGATTGTGGTGTTAATCCCAAATGGCCCATAACTGGTATCCCTGCAGATAAGATTCTTTCTATAGAGTCCTTCACTTGTCGTCCACCTTCCAGCTTTACTGCATGAGCCTCAGATTCTTTCATGATACGTATGGCTGATTCTAAAGCAGTCTTTGAATTCCCTTGGAAGAAACCAAAAGGGATGTCTACAACCACCAGGGCCCTTTTAACAGCCCTGATCACCGAGCTGGCATGGTCTATTATCTGGTTCAGAGTGATCGGAAGTGTGGTCTCATGACCATGCATTACATTGGCTGCAGAGTCTCCTACCAGAATTACATCTATTCCTGCATCATCATAGATCCTCGCCATAGAGAAGTCGTACGCAGTCAGCATGGAGATCTTTTCCCCATCGCACTTCATCTCTTGAAGAATATGGGTGGTTACCTTTTTTACTTCTTTATGAACAGACATAATCGTGGAATTAAATTAATAATTGGGATGCAAAGCTATTAAATTAAGGTTAAACTTGATTTTTCATGATCCGCAAATGCCTTTCAGGCAGACTGCATAGCTGATATAATCATCTTTTCCTGATATACTTTGTATCTAAAATTAAATTGATAGATTTGCGTTTCTGTTGAGGATTTATCATGAAAAGGTTTATAATATATAGTATTGTGTTTCTGTGCTTAGCATCTGCCTGTAAAACAGATTTTAAGGTTAATGCACCATGGAGGGATATTACGGTGGTTTACGGTCTGTTAAATCAGAATGATTCTGTGCATTATATTAAGGTGAACCGTGTTTTTTTGGGTGAAGCTGATGCGGAGGTGATGGCCCTTGAGCGGGATTCTTCAGAATATGACCCTTCAGAGATATCGGTTACTATTGAAGAAAGAACACCAACCAATGCCTATATCGGCACATACGGCTTGACAGCTATACAAGACTCTAATAAAGCATTGGGTGCATTTTATGGGCCAATCCAAACCTTGTATTATTTTAACGAGCTCAGCTTAGATCCATCGAGTGAGTATAAGCTGGTAATTAAAAAAAATGAAACAGGCGAGGTCGTTACAGCAAGCACTCCGCTTATACAGAGCTTTAAGTTTGCCAATACAGGTTTTTGGAATGCTTCCAAGCCAAAAGTTAACTTTTTCAATAATGGGATTTATGGAACTTTCACACAAGCAAAGTGGAAATCTGCTGTTAATGGCAGAAGATACCAGCTGACTATTACCTTCCATTATTATGAGAAACCTGCAGGCCAAACGGGACCTCTAACTCATAAAACCTTAGATTGGACCTTCCCAACTGTAAAAGCTCCTGATCTGGATGGCGATGACGAAATCGGTTCTGAACTTGATGGTGAAGATTTTTATAAGTATGTCGCAAATAAGCTGGACCCAATATCTGTTTCAAATAATGTGGATCGTTGCATAGGGACCTTGGATTTTAAAGTTTCTGTTGGGGGAGAGGATTTTAATACCTATTTGGATGTGAACGAGCCATCGACAGGAATCGTCCAGGAAAGGCCTGAGTTTACCAATGTTTTTGATGGAAATGGGAAAGAGCAGGCTGGCATTTTCTCCTGTCGTTATTCTATAATTGAGCAGGGAGCTGTCTTGTCAGAATCAGGGACTGTAACCAACTCCGTTACTTGGCTCAAATCCGGAGATTATACCAATGGTTATGGGTTCACCGACAATGCTGACCTTGTAGGCCAGATTGATGAGGGCGTTTGTCCTTTATGAAGCTTATTTGCCTTAAAAGGGTATTATTATTGCCAATCTGACACAATTTCTATTCAATTTTCCTGAGATAACCCTCATTTATCTGTCATAATTGCACTTTTTGACAGAATTTGGCGAATGGCACAGTGATTGAACTAGGGAAGATGAAGAAATAACAATAAACTTAGAAATAATGAGTAAAATAATTGGAATTGACTTAGGAACAACCAACTCTTGTGTTGCCGTAATGGAGGGAAATGAACCTGTTGTAATCCCTAATAGCGAGGGTAAAAGAACTACACCCTCTATTGTAGCGTTTGTAGAAAACAATGAGAGGAAAATTGGCGACCCTGCAAAGCGTCAGGCGATAACCAATCCTGAAAAGACCGTATACTCCATGAAGCGATTTATGGGTGAAACCTTTGACAATGTTGAGAAAGAAATCAACCGGGTACCTTATAAGGTGGTAAAAGGAGATGGAAATACGCG
>DTSC01000320.1:4316-8553 GCA_012965625.1 Flavobacteriales bacterium
CAGATAGATGACAGGCAATACTCTCCTCAAGAGATCTCAGCCATGATACTTCAGAAGATGAAGAAAACCGCTGAAGACTATCTCGGCCAAGAAGTAACAGATGCTGTTATTACCGTTCCTGCATACTTTAACGACGCTCAGCGCCAGGCTACAAAGGAAGCTGGTGAAATAGCTGGCCTAAATGTTAAGCGAATCATTAATGAACCAACAGCTGCTGCAATAGCTTATGGGCTTGATAAAAAGGACACTGATCGTAAGATTGCCGTGTTTGACCTTGGTGGTGGAACATTTGACATCTCTATACTTGAACTAGGTGATGGGGTGTTTGAAGTAAAATCCACCAATGGAGATACCCACTTAGGTGGTGATGATTTTGATGAGAAGATCATGAACTGGTTGGCCGAAGAGTTTTTGAAAGATGAAAATATTGATTTGAGAAAAGACCCTATGGCCTTGCAGCGATTAAAGGAAGCTGCTGAAAAAGCCAAGATTGAATTGTCAAGCTCTGCAGAGACAGAGATCAACCTCCCTTATATCATGCCTGTTGATGGAGTGCCAAAGCACTTGGTTAGGAAATTAACTAAAGCGGCATTTGAAAAATTATGTGATTCATTGATCCAAAGGACTTTAGGACCTTGCAAAACTGTTTTAAAAGATGCAGGGCTTAGTCCAAAAGATATTGATGAGGTCGTTTTGGTTGGTGGTTCTACCAGGATTCCTGCTATACAGGAAATCGTTGAGAAGTTTTTTGGCAAAAAGCCTTCAAAAGGAGTGAATGCTGATGAAGTTGTAGCTATAGGTGCTGCAATTCAAGGAGGTGTGCTTACCGGAGAGGTAAAGGATGTACTGCTGCTCGATGTTACTCCCTTGTCACTTGGGATAGAAACCATGGGCAGTGTATTTACAAAACTGATTGATGCGAATACAACTATTCCAACAAAAAAATCGGAGACCTTTTCAACGGCTTCTGATAATCAGCCTTCTGTAGAGATTCATGTTCTTCAGGGTGAAAGGTCCATGGCAAACGATAATAGAACAATTGGGAAATTTCATTTGGATGGTCTTCCTCCTTCACCAAGAGGTGTTCCTCAGATTGAAGTGACTTTTGACATTGATGCCAACGGTATCGTGCATGTTGCTGCCAAAGATAAAGCCACTGGAAAGGAACAGAGTATAAGGATCGAGGCATCTTCAGGTCTTTCAGACGAGGAAATTGAGAAGATGAAGAAAGAGGCTGAAGCGAATGCAGATTCTGACAAGAAAGCCAAGGAAGAGATAGACAAGCTTAATGGAGCAGATGCCATGATCTTCCAAACAGAAAAGCAGTTAAAAGAGTTCGGAGATAAGATCCCTGCTGATAAAAAAGAACCGATTGAAAAAGCCTTGAAAGAACTTAAAGTGGCGTATGCTGCCAAAGATCTGGAAGCTATTGATAAGACCACTGAGCAGCTTAACAATGTGTTCCAGGCTGCTTCTCAGGATATGTATAAAGCCCAGCAAGAGGCACAACAAGCCGAAGGAGCTCCTACCAATGGTCAATCAGCTGATAATAGTACTGAAGAAGTTACAGATGTTGACTTTGAAGAAGTAGAAGAAGAGGAAGAGAAAAAAGAAGAGAAAAAAGAAGAGGAAAGCACTGAAAAGAAGTAGGTAGTTTAATAAAAGAGGAATCCCCTTATCCAGGTCGTGATATGCACGTTAGGGTAGGGGGATTCTTGTTTTTTAAGGTTTTAAATGATTATTTGGAGGAGTAGATTGTTTTATTTAACCATGATTCTTCCTCTGAATATTTCTGATGGCCCTTTTAACTCAATGATATAAACGCCTTGGTTGAGGTTGTTTTTCATGATCATGACCTTATTGTCAGAAATATTCTCCACAATCCTTACCCTGTTCCCAATCAAGAACATTCCAATTATATATAGAGCCTATAGTAAATGAAGTAGAATAATTCTCATCTGAAAGTTCATTTACAGCTGTTGGTAGTCAAAAGCTATTGAAGAAGTAAAATGAAGGTCTGCTATGCTGTCGATCCATTGTATTTGTCCTGTTTCTCCATCTATCATGACCTGATAATAGTCAGTATAAGTAGGAGCAACTCCTTAATATACAACATTGAAAACATCAGGCTCTAAATAGCTGCCAGTAAAATTGCCAATGCTTGGTTCAGCGCTTGATTCTGTTCCAGGGATGTTAACCTGCCACATTATGCTATAATTATTGCCATCAAATGTATAGATCGCACCTCCATGACTAGGCAATAATATCCAGTACGCCGTCATTATTTAAATCTGTTATTGAGGCTGGTGCAATAAATCCTTTTCCGTTTTCAGTTGCTAATGGTATAGGATTAGAAATGTCGTTTTGCATAACATTTACAAGTTCTGCCACCCATAAACACATCTTTAATTCCATCATTTGTAATATCTTGGAATACTGCAGACCCAAAAACTTCATCATTGGCACTTACATTCCAAAGCATATTGCCGGTAGCACCATCAAAGGCCATCATGCCATAGCTAGTAGGCACACCCTCTTCTCCGCCTCCAACGACTATATCCATTATTGTATCGCCTGTAAGCAATACTGGTCTGGGAGAAGAGAAAGAGGTGATTGAGTCTACAAAGGAAGACCATTGCAAAGTTTGTGCAAAAACAGGATATTCCAGGGGAATAAGAAAAGCTATTCCTCAAAAGAGATTATAGGATTTCATTTAGAATTTATATTGAAGGAAACCAAATATACAAAAAACACCTAAAATCGTATGCCCATTACTAAGATGTCATCTATTTGCTCGATATTGCCGGTCCATTTTACTATGGTCTTGTCTATTATATCTTTCTGTTCGGTCATAGGTTTATCTATCATGGAAATTAATAATTGTTTAAAACCTTCCCGGCCAAATTTCTTTCTATTAACATGGTTAAACTGATCAATATATCCATCTGAAGTTAGATATATAGATTCGTCATCATTAAGCTGTAATTTTTTTAATGAAAATGGTTTTTCTTTTCCAAATAGATATCCTACCGGATAATAGTCGCCTTTTATTTCTTTGCATCCTCCATTTCCTGCTATATATATCTTGTGTCCAGCTCCTGCGAACTCAATTTCTTTATTTTTCTTATCTATTAAGATTAAGGCTATATCTAATCCATCCATGCTTTCTGCCTTTTCTTCATATTGGTGTAATCCTTTTATCAGCTGAGTTCTCATCGTATCTAACACCATATTCACTTGGGTAATACCATTCTCAATGATAATTTCATTGAGTAATGAGGTGCTCATCATGCTCATAAAACCTCCTGGTACTCCATGCCCGGTACAATCAGCAATAGCTATCATTACCTTCTCATCTTTTAATTTATGTACCCAGTAGAAGTCACCACTTACAATGTCTTTAGGTTTGAAATATATAAAGTAATCATCAAGTGCCTTGTCTATGTACTCTTTTGAGGTCAATGAGGCATCCTGAATGCGTTTCGCATAGCGTATACTTTCTGTAATATGCTCATTTTTTTGCTGGATGATTACTTTTTGTTTTTTTGTAACCTTCAAACGGTTATATATAAAAAAAGCAAAGAGAGCCACCATCATAAGTCCCCCTCCAGTAGAATAGGAAATGACTTGCTGTCGTTTTTCTCTTTCTGCCGACAGTGCCATCTGTTCCTGGTGCATTGCCTTTTCTATAGCTTGCTCTTTTTCGTATTTGTATTTGTATTCCTGCTGCAAAAAGGCCTTGCTGTTTTGTTCGCTATTAAGACTATCCTTAAATTCCATATAGAGCTCGTGCATTTTCAAGGCTCTTTTTAAATCTCCTCTATGTTTATATGCTTTATACAAAGAATTATATGCATCTCTCATATGTTTTGGAATACCAGCTTTCTGGGCAATATTCAATCCTTCTTTGGCATAAGCTAATCCAAGATCGTATTTATTTTGAATCATATAAGTTTCACTTATTAAAAGTGTAGATACAGCCATCTTATCTCTACTTCCTATTTCTTGAAAAATTTTCAATCCATTTAAAAAGTATTCCATAGCTTTATTTAGGTCATTTTCTGTTTTATAAACTTCTCCAATATTAATAAGAGCAGTAGCAACTCCTCCTTTATGGCCTACCTCTTCTTTTATCTTTAGGCTTTTAGTAAAATATTCCATAGCCTTTTTGGGTTCGCCCCTATCCAAATAAATAGTACCAATGTTTATTAGGGCAGCACTCAAACCCTCTTTATTA
>DTSC01000321.1 GCA_012965625.1 Flavobacteriales bacterium
CACCAAAAGCTTAAAAATAAGAGAGGAGCTGGGAGATACTCTATGGCTTTGGCGTAATCGCCCTGCATTTTATAAATAAGTCCAATGTTATTTAAAGAGGAAGCAATGCCTTTTTTATCTCCCAGCTCCTCAAATATTTTTATGCATCTGGTGTAATAGTCTAAGGCATTGGCGTAATCGCCCTGATTTTTATAAATATTTCCAATGTTATTCAAAGACGCAGAAATGCCTTTTTTATCTCCTATTTCCTCTTTTATTTTTAAGCTTCTGGTGTAATAGTCTATGGCTTTGGCGTAATCGCCTCTAAGATAAATTGATACTCCTTGCGTGTTTAAAGCAGCTGCCATTTGTTTTTTATTGTTAACAGATTCTGCAAAGTCGTATTGAAGCTGTGCAAAATAAAAAGCAGAGTCGGGCTGGGAATACAAATAACCATACCAAGATATATTAAACATGGCTTTTAGCCGATTGGTGTCAGGCTGGGTTTTGTCGTTCCACACACCCCAGAGGGAGTCGAGGTTTACCGCCGAGGCCATGGTGAGCCAAAGGCAGAGGGAGCATATGAGGGTGAGGCGTAGCATAGTCAAATATACAAAAACAACTATGCATTTGTGGACAGAACTGGCAGAAGCTCTAATACTTGATCACTTTACGAGCAATAGGCCTACCTTCTTTATTGATGCCTTTTATGAGATAAACACCATTGCTAAAGGAAGAAAGATCAAGATGACTGCTCGTGGTTGTCTGAACAATCTTGCCATATACATCATACACCATCATCTCGCTACCCTTCCAACCTTCTACCTCCAAGGAGCCTTTGGTGGGATTCGGATAGAGGCATAGTTGATCTGAAACACTTATAGAAGATGGAATTCCTGTGATGGCATCTGAGACATCAAACACCCACAATCCGGTTTGCATGTCTGATATTAACACGTTGCCTGAAGGGAGAAAAGGATAAACACCCCATGCTCCTTCCCATTTTCCCTGCTCATGCAAACGAGTGGATGTATCGTAATACCCTGCAAGGCGAATGCTGTCTAAATTAGTCAGATCATAGATATACAGCCCGTCTACAAAATGGCTGATGTACAAAAAGTTATCCCTAAAGATAAGGTTATGCGACATGGCTAAAGGATGTTCTTCTGAACCAATTGTATCGAGAATCATTATGTTTCCAAGATCTGAAATATCCATAATCTTTATGTCCATACCCCAAGTCTCGTCTGACATTGCATACACTTTTCTATTTGGACTCAGCCAACCCGAGTGGTTGTATCCCTGCTGTGGATATACGTCTAGCGAACCAATCTTTTGCACGTTGCCGGTATCTGAGAAATCCAGTATAAAAAATCCAGTTTCGCCCGCATGGCAATACGCAGTATCATTCTTCACGTATATGTCATGAATATAATCCCCACTTATTGCAGATACATAATTCCAGAAAGAGAGGTCGAACCGGCAATTTACCATTAGCTCTGGCAGGATTGGGTTGGCTAAGGAAAAAACACTGAGGTGGTTAGCTGTTACGACAGGTCCAATAGAGCTTAATACTGCACCTCCGCAAACATAAAGCCGTTTGGTTTCCCGTTCAATAAAGATGTTGTGAGATGTTCGCACCAGTGAGTCGGAATCGTAAACAATCGGAGCAGAATCTGGCAACAACATCAAATCAACAATTTGCAAGGTGCTCAAACCTTCATCAGCAACAATATATAGGTAATCATCATAATCGTGATAGTCCCGGTGTATCAGTGAATTGCCTTGAACAGCTCCTGGCACCATCGCTACTTCATGTGAATTTTTTGGATCTGTAACGTCAAAGATATGGGTACCGATGGTAGAGCCAATGATAGCATATTCCCTGCCATCCCTTGCATAACCCCATACTTCGTTGTACACATTATCAATCGCGGAAGAGGTTGGAAGAGTATCTTCCTGCCAATGAAAAAGAAGCTTAACGTTAAGACTGTCTTGTGCTTGGACGGCACAAGCGCCAAACAACAATAAGGTCGATAGTATTGCTTTCATTATAATTAACTGGCAGCAAATATACGTTGAAAACGACAAGTAATCCTAGTAGGATAGCTAACCTATTTTAAAGATACCATAATGGCAAAAAAAAGGCTAATCTTACACGCAGCAAGTAGAATGTACGGGCTATAGCACTTTGTTGGAAATACAAATTAAAACCTAACCCCCATCACCAGGATATCATCCACCTGCTCAGTATCACCTTTCCACTCTGCCATCGTTGTTTCTAAGATAGTCTTCTGCTCATTCATGGTTTTGTCTTGTATGGATAGTAAGAGCTGCTTGAACCTTTTTATCATGAACTTCCTGCCCTTAGGCCCGCCAAACTGATCAGGATAGCCATCGGAGAACAGGTATATCGTATCTTTCTTTTCCAGCTTCAGTTTATGGTGGGTAAAGTCCTTCTGCTCTTCCAGCTGGAATCCAACAGGCTGCTTGTCGGGCTTGATCTCTATGATTTCGCCATTCCGAATAATAAGCATAGGGTTATAGGCTGCCGCTACCTGCAGGGTGGATTGCTTGTCCCAGGCTATGAGGACCGCATCCATTCCATCTTTTTGTGTGTCATCTGTCTGTTTTAAGGCGTTGATCAAGCTTTTTCTTACCTCGTTAAAGATCTCATTGGGCTGGGTAAGGCCTTTTTCCACCACGACCTCATCCAAAAGGGCTGAGCCAATCATGCTCATAAAAGCCCCTGGAACTCCATGCCCTGTACAATCGCAAACAGCGAGGTATACTTGATCTTTATGATGCTGCATCCAATAAAAATCACCGCTTACTATGTCTTTTGGCTGGAAGAGGACAAATCCGTCTGGCAACACTTCCTTGAGGTCGTCAATGGTAGGCAGCAGGGCCTGTTGTATGTTCTTGGCATAGCGAATGCTATCAGTCACTGCTTGCTTTTGTTCTTCCAACTTTTGTTTTTGCTCTTCTATCACCTTTTTCTGTTTGCGAATAAGTGTAAACCGGTTGAAGACAATGCCCCCAAAAAGCAGGGTAAGAGCTAGGCCAGCATAGAGAAAGTATGCTTGCTGCTGTTGCCTGGCATTTTCTGCTATTTGAGCATCCAGCTGAGCTTTTGTCACCTTGGCCGCCTCTGCATTTCTGATACTATCTGCAACAGCTTTTTTTTCGTATTCATATTTGTACTCCTGCTCTACAATTGCTTTGGTATTTTCTTCATTTATAATTTTTTCGTGCATCTCAATGGTTAGTTCGTGCATCTCCATTGCTTTTTGGTACTGACCTGTGAGCTTATAAATTTTGTAAAGGTCCTCAGAAGCACCTTTTATTTGCTTTACATTTCCTATTTCCTTTGCCAGCTTTAGAGCTCTTGATATATATTGAATAGCCAAAGATGTTTTTCCTTCCTCTTTATATATCTCACCTATGTTTATTAATGCATATGCCATTTCATCTTTGTTCCCTAGCTCTTCATTAATTGTTAAGCTTTTTTCAAAATGCTCTTTAGCCAAGGAGAAATCTTCTTCAAGGTTATATACCACACCCATTTTATTTAGTGTAGATGCCATATTAATTTTATTTCCAAAGTGTTTATATATTTTCAGCGCCTGAGTAAAATTCTTCATTGCATTTTGATTATCCCCTTGGTTCAGATGAATTACACCTATATTATTGAGGGTATATGCCATGCTTTTTTGATCATTTAATTCTTCGTCTATTTTTAAACATCGTTTATAATAGCCCAGGGCTTTGAATACCTCGCCCTGCTGCTTATATAATGTTCCAATATTGTTTAAGACAATGCACATAGTCTGCTTATCACCTGTTTCTTCAAATCTTCTCAAACACCTGGTATGATAGTCTATAGCTTTAGGAAAATCACCTTGTTGCTGGTAAATACCTGCCAGACTACCAAACGAACGCGCAACACCATCTTTATCTCCAATATCCTGGTTTATTCTTAAACAGCTTTTATAAAATTCAAGAGCTTGGTAGTAGTTCCCCCTAATCTCCAATGATACCCCTTGAATATTCAATGCATTTGCCATGTGTTTACTAAGGTTTTTTTCTTTTGCCAGCTTGTATTCTTTTTGGGCAAAATAGAATGCACTGTCAGGCTGAGAAAAGAGATAACCATCCCATGCAATTTTGTGGATGGCTCTCAGCCGACTGGTATCAGGTTGGCTTTTGTCGTTCCACACACTCCAGAGGGAATCGAGGTTTAGCGCAGAGGCTGTTGTGAGCCAAAGGCAGAGGAGGGTTAGTAGGGCTAGACGTAGCATATCCAAATATACAAAAAGCCTTGATTTGAAAGAACCCAAGGATAGTCTGTAATAAAAAGCCCCAATCCAAGCTCCCAGAACCCTGAATACCATACTGCTTGCAAACCCTATTATTAATTTCCAATAATAAAACAAGCCTATTGACTTCCATAATAAACAATAAAAAAGGCCGAAACAATTTGCTTCGGCCTTACAATTTATAATGGCGTTCTATCCCTTACCCAGATCTACCAACTTTTCAATGTCGTTCTCTATGGAGAGTATCAAAAGTGATACCGCCGTGCAGAATACCGGACTGGTAATACAATGGTGCCCATTCCAGCTGCCATCCTGATTTTGGATGGTCAACAGACGCCCCGAAACATTATCATACCACTTCTCCCACTCTTGGTCCTGGTTCACTATCATTGATTCGCCCGTCTGCAAAAAGCTCAGGAACTCTTCACCGCCATTGCTGCCAAATCCGGAGATGGTGCGAGCGTCTTGCGCAACCACCTTGGCTTTGTTGTATACATTATAGGAGGTATTTGCCTTCAGTGCCTGATCTTTATTATATCCTATTTTCTGAAGATTGGCTACCGTAGGTTCTGCCTCAGGTGGTAAATCGCCATCCGCAATTGCACTTTTCATCTCCTCCCTAACCTTCCGCGCTTCTTTGGCACTTGCACGTACAGAGCTGGAAACAGAATACAATACTACACCTGCACCAGCCGACACGTCTGCATTTCCCGTTTCAGTGTCAAAGTTATCATTCTGATAGTCTCTTGATCTCTGAAGGACCTCCTCATCTACCTCAGCACCCTTATATTGTGCTGCTTCCAAAGCACTATTGGCCAAACCTGATTGCAATACACCGGCCCAACCTGCTCCACCTGTTCTTCCATCAGCTTGCTGCAGCTTCTGCACCTTCTTAACACATTTATCCAGTGCCTCTTCTACACGATTCTTCAGCTTCTTATCATGATTAAGAAAATCCAACGAATTAGTGAAAAATTGTGTGACCATCACTGCATCAATATTAGCTCCGAGCTTGCGTTGGATCTGTGTGCCTGTGATGTCAGAAATCTTAGTTCCCTGGTTAGATGCAGCTTCAACAGTCTTTAGAAGATAGTCTAGTACCATGCTCAGCTCCTTGGTATACAATCCGGATTGGAAGTCACTTCCACTGCGCAGCAACGCCATACCTACAGTAGCCGTTGTTGCAGGGTCCTGCTTCACCGCATGAGGATCCAGAATATCCTGCCGGCTATGCTGGCCAGCTCCAAAACCGCCGTTGTCAGCCTGTGCTTCTGCAAGCCATGCCAGTCCTCCTGACACAGATTCCATAACCTTTACCGGTGTTTTGTAAGATGCATGAAATTCCGAAGACTCCTCTCCGAATATCGTCATAAATACGCATCCCTTTGATATATGATTAATTTTGGTTTTTTCTGTTCTTGCTATTTTTCCATCCTCTTTTTTTGATGAAATGAATACGACTGTACCCAATGCGATACAGGCCAGTGCTAATTTTGCTTTTTTCATTTTTCTAAAATTTATACTTGCCGTAAAGCAAGAAAGATTAATGTTTTCTTAATAGATGTATTTGGCCACAAGATTCCATAAATAATTTTTTTTGAAGTGTTCAGCCATCGCAAATAATAATCCCATATTTCCAAGTTGCTTCTGATATTAATTTTCTATTTTTAATCTATGAAAAACAAGGTTTTACTTTTAACACTTATTTTATCTGCTACCTTATTCACTGCGATCTCGTGTAAAAAAATATTCTTGGAGTTTGTGGCCGATACATTGATGTCAGCTTTTGATCTTTGGGAAGACAGGCCGCAAGGAATCCCCTGTAACCAAGCTTTATCAAATGCTACTATCAATATTCAGGAGCTTACCTTCGACATGGATCACATGCTATGCATCAACATTAACATGGACGCAAGCGACTTTGATAATATGAGAAATGAGTCCAAGTTTGGCCCAAACATCTATGAGGATGATGGAAATGCTGCCTGTGCTGTCCTGGTGGAGTATGCTGGAAAATGTGATGTGCCATTTCCTTCTTATTATAATTGGTATTCCGGAGACCTTACGATTGACGGCCTTTCTTTAAGTGACGTTGGATTAAGGAAAAAAGGTTTCTTAGGTTCAATCTTTTCTACGGCTCCATCCATGAGGATAATTACCAATAAATATGTAAGCGGCCAAAACATAGGAGGCACACAGCGTATAACCCTGAATAATAATTCCCAGGATGACACAAGGATCTGGACTTCTTTGGGTTATAAAATCTTTGAGCTGGCCAATTACCCTGCCCCCAGGACTAATTTTGCCAATGTCAGTATCAATGATGAGGCGCTAGGTGTATATACGCACCTGGAACCTATAGATGAAAAATTCCTGAAACGCGCTTTTGGCAACAATGCAGGGCACCTTTATGAAGGTCAGATCATAGATTTTGAAGAAAAATGGTTACCAAGATGGGATGCTAAAACAGCCAATACAAACCAAGTAGGCTTGCCCATTATAGATATTGCAGAAGACCTGGACCTGCCAGACGACAAACTCATAAGTGCCCTTGAACAAGATCTAAATATTGACCGGTTTATTACCTTCTGGGCATTGGAAGTCCTTTTAGCACTTGATGATGGATATTGCTCCAACCGCAATAACTTCTTTATCTATTTTGACCCTAATGATGGAGGCAGGGTTACTTTTATACCATGGGGACTGGATTACCATGGAGAAAATGAGTCCTCGCTTGAAAACTTTGTCCACGCAGAGCTACCGCGGAGGCTCTCCAGGATTCCGGCTATGGCTTCCAAATTTGAAACAGAATTGCAGCGTTTGCTAGATGATGTTTGGGACGAGCCTGCCTTTCTCTCCTTTATTGACTCGGCTGCCACAAAGGTAACAAGCGCTCAGATAGATCCAGATTATCAAAACAAGGTTGATAATTTAAAAACATGGATACTAGACCGCAGAACTTTTGTGAAAATAATGTTGGCCACCGGACTACCCAAGGGAAATGAGAAGGAATCAAATAAATGCACCAATGATTAATTTATTGTGATGAAGATACCCTATAGCTTATTGCTTTCTTTCTTTTTTGTTCAAATGGGTCTCTCTCAAGGCAATGACTACCCAAAAAATCAAGACTTTGAATCCTGGACAGCCGGTAAATTAAGGATGAAATTAAATAAGACATGGAGCATTGACCTGGAAAACCAGCTGCGGTTTAAAACAAACCTGACAGAATATGATCGCTTCTTTTCTCAGCTAAACACCCAATACAAGATAGATGGCTTTGAGTATGGAGGGGGATTCAGGTATCTTCAGCTCAATGACAATGTGGGAAATAAGCAGGGAGCTGAGAATCATTTTAGGTTCCATTTAGATTTTGGATATGAATTAGATGCAGATAGATGCTTATATAAAGTCAGAATCCGCCTTCAGCACAGAAATGAATTAGGATTAAGTAAGCATGAAGGAGATTATCCTAGTAAGGACCTTCGTGTTAAAGCATCCTTTAAATACAATTTCAGAAACTGGAAATTTGATCCGCGCATGTCTTGGGAGGTCTTCAGGCATTATCAGACAGGAGCGTTAAACGGATTCAACAAATACAGATTAACTTTTGGAACAAGCTATAAAATAAACAAAGAACAAAGATTAGCCCTGTCTTATGTGCAAGAAAAGCAATTGGTTTATTGGAATCCAAAGGTCACCAGGATTCTTCTGGTATCTTATCTTTATACAATTAAGATGTCCAAAAAGGATAAATAGGGTGCAATCCTATTACCCTATTCCACTATCATCCTGCCCCTGAAGGTTTTGGCTTTCCCCTGCAGGTAAACAAAATACACTCCACTTGGAAGGTTCTCCCTATCAATTACCACTTTGCTCTCAGTGATGCCAGGGATCGCTCGCACCGTATTGCCCAGCATGTTATAGACAAGCAACAGATAGGGCTCTGCGTTGGCATTGCCAAATGCTATGGTGGTAGATGTTGTAAAAGGGTTTGGATAGATCTTTAACGGCTGTATAAGTACAAGCTTATTTATGCCCATTACTATTGAATCTACAAAGACATATGATGTGGACGTGCAGCCATTGCCGTCAGTTACGATTACATTATAAGTACCCATACACAGGCCAACAGCTGTTTGCGTAGTTTGTACATTATTATCGTCCCAAAGGTACGCAAAAGGAGAAGTGCCACCTGTTACATTGGCTATGGCCTGTCCATCGCATACCGTATCTGAAGACACATTTTGA
>DTSC01000322.1 GCA_012965625.1 Flavobacteriales bacterium
ACGCCTGTTTTTGGGTCAGTCGGCGGCCAGTCTGCAATTCCTGCCATGATGGCATGGTCGTCCATGAAAGTGCGGTCACCATGAATTTCCATAAAAGTTGGAAAGAGATGTTCGATGTAGTCACGGGTGTAGGGTCTGCCGGGGTGACGTGAGAGTTGTGCTTTTTGCCACGGCGTGAGTGCTGCAAAGGTTGCATCAATGGTTTGAATAATCTTTTTTTCGAGCATTCTCTCTATCATAGTTGGCGAGAGGGCGAAGTCCGAGGACTTGCTTTAGCAGATGATTATGCCGCTCTTATCGAAGCATCTGTGGCGTTATTTATTGCCACGTCTGAGCAAAAATATTTGGATCAATCGGAGTTACTTTTTAAGATTCTTAATGACAATTTTTTTGATAATGAAAGAGGTGGCTATTTTAATACATCTCTTCAATCTAATGATTTACCTTTACGTATGAGACTTTCTGAAGATGGACCGACGCCATCTGCGAATGGTTTGTTGTTCAAAACTCTTACGGATTTGTGGCGTATTACCGGAGATAATAAGATTGAAGAATATATAAAAAAATTGGAAATTGGCTTCGGTAAGATTGTTACTAAACGTTTTTCCAGTCATTGTTCCTGGATTGCGGGATTTGAGTCTTATCATAAGGGCACCGATGTATTCATTATTGGACCGAAGAAAAGCAAGATAGTCAAAGATATGCTGGAGAAGGCAAATGAACTTCAGGTTAATGATCTTTTGGTAACTATTATTGAGCCCGGAACAAAGCTATCTGATAATCATCCGGCTTATAGAAAAACTAACGTTGATAAGACTACAGCATTTATTTGTACTGGTAGAGTATGCTCACTACCTATTATTGATCCGAATGATATTAGTTAAATAATTTATTTGAATAGTGTACGATATTCTAATATAATAATGAAGTTATTAACAAGTTATGAGGAATCTCGATGGCACGTGGCGGAGCACGACTAGGAGCAGGTAGACCAAGCGGTCAGGGCAAGTTTGGCGAGGTTACAAGACCTATACGAGTACCAGTTAGTAAAATCGATAGCATCATGAATTTTATTCATGATCGTAATCTTTTTCTTCCGCTGTATAGTAATAAAGTTCCGGCAGGTTTTCCGTCGCCGGCTGACGATCACATGGAAGGAAAGCTCGACTTAAACAATCACCTCGTTAAGCATCCAACCGCCACTTTTTTTGTCAGAGCGTCAGGCGAGTCAATGGTGGGAGCAGGAATACATGATGGTGATATTTTAGTCGTTGACCGAAGTTTGGAACCACGTCACGGGAAAATAATTATTGCTGCAGTTGATGGTCAGCTGACCGTCAAACGCTTGCAGAAGAGGGGTTCTAAGACATTACTTGCCCCTGAAAACAGAAAATATAAACCCATAGAATTGACGGAAAACAACGATGTAAAGATTTGGGGTGTTGTTACCAATGTTATCCACGAAGTCTAATCATACACAATTATTTGCCTTGGTAGATTGCAATAATTTTTTTGTTTCCTGTGAGCGTGTTTTTAATCCAACATTGACTGGAAGGCCGGTCATCGTGTTGTCAAATAACGATGGTTGTATTATTGCACGATCCAATGAAGTAAAGAAAATGGGTATTCCAATGGCTGCCCCTTTTCACGATTATCGCCATGTCATTTCATCAAAAAATATTGAAGTATACTCATCTAACTATCAACTGTATGGAAATATGTCCGACAGAGTTATGGATTCGCTAAGGGTTTTTAGTCCGGATGTTGAGGTGTATTCAATTGATGAAGCTTTTATTAGATTCAACTCTCTTGTAAAAAAAGACTATTATGCTTATTTCCAAAAGATAAGAGAAAATGTTCTACAGTGGACAGGTATTCCGGTCTCTATTGGGCTAGGGCCAACAAAAACATTAGCCAAAATTGCAAATTCTTTAGCCAAAAAAGATAAAAAAAATTCCGTATTTGATCTCAGTTCGTTCTCTAAACAGATTGAAGTACTCGAGGATACCCAGGTTGAAGATATTTGGGGTATATCGGGAAGATGGGGAGCTAAATTAAGAATGATCGGTATTGGCAACGCGTTGCAATTGAGAAACACTTCGCCCAAGAAGGTGCGAAAATACTTAGGGGTCGTGATGGAGAGAATAGTTTACGAATTGAGAGGTCTGTCATGCTTGAACTTACAGCAAGTAGGGCCAAGAAAGAATATTATGATTTCCAGAACTTTTGGAAATCCAGTGGATAATTTTACTGATCTAAAGCAAGCCGTAGCGCTTTACACAATTCGTGCGTGTGAAAAAATGCGTCTACAAAGAAGTA
>DTSC01000323.1 GCA_012965625.1 Flavobacteriales bacterium
GCGTAAGCATCTGGCTATATAAAGCTCCTAATCAAATACAATAAACACAGGCATTTCCACAATTTCTTTCTTGTCTGAAATCTCTACTTTTTGAAGAACTGCGACCTCTCCGGAACCAGATTGCATCGTTGAATCCTTTGAATAGGTGTAAATGGTATACTCACCCACGTTAAGATATTTAAACTCGAAAACGCCATCATATGAGGCCTCTACCTGATCACTCTGGCTATTGTCATCCCCATAGATAATATATACATCTCTGTCTGCTCCTGGATAGGTAGAATTAAGGTTGCTGAAATCTGCATTATATTCCATCACCATAATAGACCCTTTAATGGTTGCTTTTCCACCTTCACCCGCTTCTTTCTTGCAGGCTATTGTTAAAGAGAAAAGGCCAACAAGGAATATGCTTAGTGTTTTGTTCATCTTATCATTTTATAATTGCGATCGCCAATTTAATACTTTTTCTGCAAATAGGTGCCGGTACATAGATTTCAATGCATGAATTTATGGCACATAAAATAATAGGAGGCCAATTTTATATTACGCCCTGCTTAGGGTATTTGCCTCTCTTTGTTTTGAAAAAGGCCTTCATCGTCTCTATGTCGGCATCTATATCGCCTTTGGGGATAATGATAGGCCCGAGGCCCACTTCTTTATCTACATAATCGACAAATGCAGTAAGAATAGGAATATTTGCTTCCATGGCGATATAGTAAAATCCTTTCTTCCACTTTGGGTTATATTTCCTGGTTCCTTCAGGTGTGATCCCCAGAAAAAAGGAATCATGTTCCTTGAATATTTGAACTACTTCCCCCACAGTGCCTTTTGCTCCTGAACGATCTAGAGGGACCCCACCAAAGAATTTTATAATTGATCCCAGCGGAAAGAAGAAAACCTCTTTTTTAACGAGAAATTTCATCTCTATGCCCCAGATATTTGTAGCACAGACACCTAGAATGCCATCCCAATTAGAGGTATGGGGAGCACCTAGAAAAATACATTTTTTTATTTCATTCGGAAGCTCTCCTACTACTTTCCAGCCTGTGACCCATATCAAAAATTTATAAAACCACTTCATTTTAAACCCTTCATCTGTAAAGCAAATTACAGTACTTAATTTGATATTTCTTATGATTTAGATAAAGGCCTATAAAATATAGACACTCATTAATATTTCTATCATTAGAAATGTTTGAATGCAAAGGAAAGGAATTTACAATGATTTTATACCACATATTCTCAACAGTTGAAATCACCGTGATCTTTTTTGAAATTAGCGCAATGGTTAGAAATTCCTGTAATTTCCATACTTGTTTTTAGCTTGTCAACAATACCCAATTGTGCTTATGGTTGCAGCAATGTACGAGCAAGCCAACCCAAGGTTTCAATCGTTAAAAATCTGTTATTGTTTTATGATAAACAAATAAAAACTAAGATATAAAATTTATATAAATACCAGAAAACCAGAGTATAGAAACTGTTTATATAATGTATAGATACATATATTCTTATACAATGTTCTGCTGCAATAGGAATGCCTGTTATTTCAATGCGATACAAAACCGGAGTGCAGTTTTAGGTATGCATTTACCCACCCAGGTTTTACCCCTTTTTGGGTTTATTGTACGATCATGTTTTGTGAAAGTGATTGGCTCTCATTGTGAGCTTTCACAGTGTAAACTCCAGCAGCCCATTCAGAGACATCCAGAGGTATTCCGTCACCATCCAAATTAACAGGCTTCTGTAAGATAAGCCTGCCGGCTTCATCCATAATTTCCAAGTCATAAACAAGGATCTTGCCAGCTCCGTTTACCTTGATCAGAACCTGGGTCCCTGATGGATTTGGATAAATATGCAATTGCGCTGTCTCTGTTAAAAGATCCTCGGTATTCAATGGTGTTGGACTGACATTAATATAGGCTGCATCGCTATGCTGTATACCTGCCAGGACACATAGGTTTGCAATTACAGCCTTCACATTGTTACCCATAAAACTGAAGTTCAGGCTGTCCGCCACATCATTAGAGGTATGGTAATTCAGATTTCTGAAATTGGCACCATCTGTCAGCAGCAGCGCTTCGATACCTACATCCCAGAAATGGGCGTGGTCGCTTCTTCGTAAATCGACTGTCGCTGCACCATTTCCCGGAGTGATCAGGCTGATTATCCTGAGCCCCGGTACATAGATCCTGGAAATGCTATCGTACTGGCCGGTAAGCCATATAGCTGAGTCGCTGCCAACATTGGTGATAAAGTCACCTGCATTGTTGTGGGCTGCCAGGGAATCTGCTGCATCTGGAAAGATGATGTCAA
>DTSC01000324.1 GCA_012965625.1 Flavobacteriales bacterium
ACAGAGAATTTTTGTAATATAATGATTGAGTGGGAGTAATACCGAATATAGGAGTAGCAGAATGTTTGATGTACACCCAATAGCTGAAGCCCTAGGCGCAGAATTGCATGGCGTTAATTTGTGCCAAGATCTTTCAAGTAAGACTTACGCTGAAATTAGAAGATTACTCGTAAAACACCAAGTAATTTTTTTTAGAGATCAAGATATCAGTCCAACACAGTATAAAGCTTTAGCTGAATCTTTTGGACCACTTCAAACTCATCCAGCATACGATACAGTTTTGGGCTATCCAGAAATTACTATTCTTGAAAGCACAGCTGAAAAGCCCTCAAAAATTGAGGTATGGCACTCAGATATGACTTTTCGAAAGCACCCACCATTGGGATCAGTCTTACGTTCAAAAATTTGTCCACCAGAAGGTGGTGATACTATGTGGTCGAGTATGACTGCTGCCTACAATGGGCTATCAAAATCAAAGCAAGGTTTTTTATCTAATCTTGAAGCTGAGCATGATTTTAGTTTTGGATTTAAAGAAAGCTTAGCTGAACCAGGAGGAAGAGAAAGACTAGCACAAGCAGTAGCGGATAACCCTCCAGTTAGCCATCCGGTGATACGCATTCATCCAGAAAGTGGAAAAAAAGTAATCTTCGTTAATGCTCTTTTTACAACCAAAATTATAGGTTTGTCTGAAAAGGAAAGTTCGACAATTTTAAGTTTTCTGTATGAGCATATTATAACACCAGAATACACGTGCCGTTTTCATTGGGAGCCTAATTCAATAGCAATTTGGGACAATCGAAGCACTCAACATAAACCCATAAATGATTACTTTCCAGCTCATCGCCTTCTTGAGAGAATAGCTATTGATGGTGACAAACCTTACTAACTTTTTGTCAGAAAGTTTAGAATCCATTTAGTAACTTTTAAATCGTCTGTTTGAGTCTTTAAAGACTCGCATGCTTGATGATACAAAGTTTTCCCAAAGATATCTTTTCTCATATCTAGTAAATCTTTTTCAAACTCTTTTTCAAACTCAATATGTCCTTGAAAAGTAAGCACGTGATTATCAATTGACACCATTGCAATGGGACAGGATGGTGAGCTAGCTAACAACTTCCCAT
Source organism: Flavobacteriales bacterium (assembly GCA_012965625.1). Lineage (GTDB taxonomy): Bacteria > Bacteroidota > Bacteroidia > NORP154 > NORP154 > UWMA-0041. Next base: position 1,122 of record DTSC01000324.1, read on the forward strand.
TTATAGGAAGTTTTTGAACTTCATCTTGATGATTATAAATAAGGTTAAATTTTTCCTTAATCTCACCAAAAAAAGTAGCATTTTTATTGAGTTGGACAGAATCGACCCCTACGTGCCAACCTTTGTCTGATTTTGCCACTGACCCACCCAGAGCTTCTGCAACTATTTGATGTCCAAAGCAAATGCCAACAATATTTTTCTCTTGCTCATGTAAAAAATGAATAAAATTTTTGAGTTCTTTAATCCAAGGTATGTCGTCGTAAGCGCTAACTTTACTACCAGTGATTAGATAAGCATCACACTCATCAACATGTTTGGGATATTCACCATTGTGTGCTTCATAACTTGATAGTTTGATATTTTGATCAGTTTGCAGAAGTATTTTACTGAACATCTCTGGATATTGTCCATACTTTGTGGAAAATTCAGGTTTAATAGTATCTGTATTTAAAATTCCAATTCGCATGCAAATCATATTCCTTGACGAAATTCATTATATTCCATTTATTGAAAGGTTAAGAATATAAAATGACAAAATTAGGCTTCATATGTTAATTGCATTCTCTTTAATCCTTTTGCTTTTGTCAGTTTTTTTAGGTTCTCCAGTAGTTGCATTAGGATTGGGTATTAGTTTGTCAATAATTTTTAATGTCCATCAAGATTTTTATACGAAAAAGATTGGCACTAGATTACTTCAAACAGGAATCATACTGATGGGTTTGTCTATCAATTTTGTTGATGCATTAACAGTAACAAAAATTTATTTACCTGCCATTTCTATTTTTGTTTTATTGGTTTTTGTTCTTGGGTTAATTATAGGAAAAATAATAGGTATAGATAAGCGTTTCTCTCTTTTAATTGCTGCAGGTACAGCAATATGTGGTGGCACTGCTATGGCTGCAATAACCCCAATTATTAAAGCTAAACCTGAAGATTTGGTAGCAGGTATTTCTATTATTTTTATTTTAAATGCATTCGGAATTATTTTCTTCCCAATGATTGGACAGGCCCTTAATTTATCTGAGCTTCAATTTGGTGCATGGGTTGCTACAGCCATCCATGACACAAGTGCGGTTATTGGTGCATCGCTGAATTATGGACCTTACTCGGTTGAGACAGCCGCAACATTAAAATTAACAAGAACCTTGTGGTTAATACCTTTAATGATCATGTTGGCATTTGGAATGAAGAGTGA
>DTSC01000325.1 GCA_012965625.1 Flavobacteriales bacterium
CTGAAGCAGAGGTTGAAGAGCCTGAAGTTACTGAAGGAGATACAGAAGAAAGTAACGAAGACAAGAATTAAGCATATAGCATAAATTGTTTTTTAAGCCCGTTCATATGATTATGTGCGGGTTTTTTATGCTTTTTACTTAAGTTTTCCGTTATTTGAATCATAATGCAAAAAAGTCCTCTATGAACTTAGTGCTATTTGATGACCAAAGCAGGGCAAATTTATTGCCTTTAACCTATACCCGGCCTCTTGCTGATCTTAGGGTAGGGATTACTACGTTAAGAGAAAAATGGGAGGACTATAATGATTCAATTTCAAGCACAAAAACAGAAGAATACCTTTCAATAAAATTTCCTTTGCACCTCGAAGAAATTAACCTGTTTATCAATGGTGCCATCTTTCCTGATGAGGATCTCTATAAAGCCATCCAGAATATAAATGTTGGTGAAGGATTGATAAAGGATGGGGTATTAATTGCTGCGAAGCTTAAAAAAGAAAATGCCAACGACTTTACTTCAACAGACTTTACTCATCTAAAAACCTCTGTTTATGAGGCGGAATTCTTAAAGATAAATCATCCATGGGATCTTTTTACGCTTAATGGAAAGGCCATAGAATTGGATTTTCAAAGAATTACAAATGGAAGAACCAGTGTGGGACTTGATGAAACAAATCAAATAAAAGGGGAACAATTATTTGTCGAAAAAGGAGGCAATGTTGCAAATTCAATTATTAATACTGAAACGGGTCCTGTATACATTGGTAAAAATGCTGAGATCATGGAGGGTTCATTGATCCGAGGGCCCTTTGCAATTTGTGAGGGTAGTCAAGTTAAAATGGGAGCTAAAATTTATGGACCAACTACCGTGGGGCCTTATTCAAAGATTGGTGGTGAAGTAAATAATTGCATCTTAATAGGTTATAGCAATAAGGGTCATGATGGATTTTTGGGTAATTCTGTAATTGGTGAATGGTGTAACCTTGGTGCAGATACAAACAATTCAAACCTTAAGAATAACTATGGTCAAGTGAAATTATGGAATTATACCAGTGAAGAAATGGTTGATACTAAATTGCAATTTTGTGGCTTGATTATGGGCGATCATTCTAAATGCGGAATTAATACGATGTTTAATACGGGCACCGTAATAGGGGTTTCTGCAAATGTCTTTGGAGCTGGTTTTCCAAACAAGTTTATACCTTCATTCTCTTGGGGAGGAGCAGATGGACTTGTTGTATTTGATCAGGAAAAGGCCTTGGAACTTGCACAAAGGATGATGGAGAGAAGAGGATTAGAGTTTAGCAATACAGATAAGCAGATTCTTTGCCATATATTTGACATAAGTAAAAAATACAGATCATAGTTGGTATAAATGGCAGTCATTATGGCTTAATTCTATTTTTGGCACAGCTATTGACTTGTTTCTTTCCAGATAATAATTGTGTTGTTAATGTCTGTTTGTTTTACCTTCAGAGGAATAATCTGACAATTTGACTTATATATATGTTTGACTTCAACCAAATATCGCTTGCAGATATAGATGAGGATTCCGAATTCATACCGATTTTATCAGTTGAAGATGAGGAAAAACTATCAACAGAGAAAGTACCGAAAGAACTGCCGATATTACCTTTGAGGAATACGGTTTTATTTCCAGGCGTAGTTATTCCTATTACAGTTGGTAGGGATAAGTCCGTAAAACTGATCAATGAAGCCTATGCAAGCAACAAGATAATTGGTGTAGTCTCACAAAAGGAAGGCCAGGTAGAAGATCCTAGCTTTGGGCAATTGAATGACATTGGAACCGTGGCTTTTATTATCAAGGTTTTGAAAATGCCTGATGGTAATACTACTGTTATTATTCAGGGTAAGAGAAGGTTTAGAATCATAGAACCCGTCCAGACGGAACCTTATTTTAAGGCAAAAATAGAGGCGTATGGGCATGTAGAATCTGTACGTTCGGATAAGAAATTTCAGGCCCTGGTTGGTTCATTAAAAGATCTGGCATTACAGATCATCAAGCAGTCTCCTAATATTCCAACTGAGGCAGCATTTGCAATTAAGAATATTGATAATCCTTCTTTCCTGGTCAACTTTACTTCTTCCAATATGAGTGCAGAGGTCGAAGAAAAGCAAAAATTACTTGAGGTAGTAGACCTTACAGAAAGAGCAACCTTACTCCTGGGTCATTTGACTAAAGAGCTACAGATGCTTGAGCTCAAGAATGATATTCAGTCAAAAGTAAGAACAGATATAGACAAACAGCAGAAGGAGTTTTTCTTACATCAACAGATGAAACAAATACAGGAGGAGTTGGGTGAAAATCCTGTGGAACAGGAGATTGAAGAAATGCGGAAAACTGCTAAAAAGAAAAAATGGAACAAGGATATTGCTAAACAGTTTAATAAAGAATTAGACAAACTGCAAAGAATGAATCCTGCAGTAGGAGAATATGGTGTTCAGATGAATTATTTAGAGACTTTGCTTGATTTGCCATGGGGAGAATATACTAAAGACAGATTTGATATAAAAGATGCTGAGAAAATCCTAAATGAAGATCACTATGGCTTGGAGAAAGTAAAAGATAGAATTCTTGAACATCTGGCAGTCTTGAAACTCAAAGGGAATATGAAGTCACCTATACTTTGTTTTCTCGGCCCTCCTGGCGTTGGTAAAACATCTTTGGGTAAATCAGTTGCGAGGGCACTAGGAAGAAAATATATAAGAATGTCCCTTGGTGGATTAAGAGATGAAGCAGAGATCAGGGGGCATAGAAAAACGTATATCGGTGCCATGCCGGGCAGAATTATCCAGAACATAAAGAAAGCGAAATCTTCTAATCCGGTATTTGTATTGGATGAGATTGACAAAGTTGGTTCTGATTTTCATGGCGATCCTTCTTCAGCTTTATTAGAAGTTCTAGATCCAGAGCAGAACACCAACTTTTATGATAATTATATTGAGATTGATTACGATCTTTCTAAGGTGATGTTTATTGCTACGGCCAATACCTTGAATACCGTACAGCCGGCATTAAGAGATCGAATGGAAGTTATTGACATATCAGGATATATTGTAGAAGAGAAAATTGAGATTGCAAAAAAATATTTAATACCAAAGCAGTTAAGAGAAAATGGATTTAAAAAGTCTCAATTGCAATTTTCAAAAGAGGTGTTGGAGAAAATTGTTGAAGACTATACCAGGGAATCAGGTGTTAGAAATCTTGAGAAAAGGATCTCTAAGATTATAAGATATACAGCAAAGCTTATAACTCTAAGTAAAAAGTATGATATAAAGATTAAGCCAGGCGGTCTTGTTGCTATTCTTGGACCTGCGTATAGTAAAGATAAATATCAAGACAATGCTATTGCAGGTGTTGTTACAGGTCTTGCGTGGACTTCTGTTGGTGGAGATATCCTATTTATTGAGGTTAGTTTGAGCAAGGGAAAAGGAAAGTTAACTTTAACAGGAAATCTAGGGGATGTTATGAAAGAATCTGCAATTATAGCCTTGGAATATCTTAAAGCAAATTGTGCTAAGTTAAATCTGGACGCAGATATATTTAATAATTGGAATGTACACATTCACATACCTGAAGGGGCTACACCAAAAGATGGCCCTTCAGCAGGAATAACCATGTTTACAGCCCTTGTTTCGGCATTTACACAGAGAAAGGTCAAACCTAAAATAGCAATGACTGGCGAGCTTACTTTAAGAGGTAAGGTATTGCCCGTTGGAGGAATAAAAGAAAAGATCTTGGCTGCAAAACGAGCAAATATTACAGATATAATCCTACCTAAAGAAAACAAGAAAGACATTAAAGCCATTAGTTCCATATATCTTAAAGGATTGAATTTTCATTATGTAAACAACCTGATGGAGGCTGTAAAAATGGCCTTGTTACAAGAAAAAGTAAAATCCTCCGTTAAAGTTTGATGATTTTCAGATCCATCCTTCAATTTTGCTTTCTGACCCTGCTTGCTTGTTTCTTTGTTCATGTTGGCAAGTCTCAAGATAGTTCCGAGAAGGAGTTGATACAGTTTTCCGGTATTATTGTAACCAGCGATAGCTTGAAGCCTGTTCCTTATGTGAATATCATTATTAAGAATTCATTCCGTGGAACAATCAGTGATTTCTTTGGTTATTTTTCTTTTGTTGCACAAGAAGGAGATACATTAGTGTTTTCTTCTATTGGTTTTAAACCAGGTAGGTTTATTGTTCCTGATAGTCTTTCTACCAATCGCTATTCGTTGATACAAATTATGTTAACAGATACCGTTTTCTTGCCGGAAACATTTATTTACCCCTGGCCTACCAAAGAGCAGTTCAGGCAAGTATTTCTAAGTCTAAATATACCCGATGATGATATGGAGAGGGCTAAAAACAATTTGGCTCTGCTAGAGATGCATGAACGATTCAAAGCTCAAGGCATGGATGCAAGCATGAATTTTAAGAACTATATGCAGGAACAAACCAGCAAGTTATACTATGCTGGGCAGTATCCCCCTAACAATCTTTTAAACCCTATTGCATGGGCCAAATTTATCAGGGCATGGCAAAATGGGGAGCTAAAGCTTGAAAAGTAAATATCTGCTTAAATTATAGCAGGATTGCTTTAGCAATATTAGTTTTGCCATATCGTTTAAAGATGGTCATGAAAATGCAGCTTTTTTACTTTTTATTCTTTCTTGTTATTTTCGGACTTTCATGCAGCCTTGTTGTTGCACAGGAAAAGGCAATTGTTTCAGGAAAGATTCTGGACAAGAAAGGCAATCCCATTGAAGCGGTTGCCATTGCTATTATGGACATTCCAGGAGGAGTTAGCTCAGACTCTAAAGGACTTTACAAACTAGAGATACCTGCCAATCAGGAATTAACCCTTGTCTTTTCACATATTAGCTTCAAAACAAAGAAGCTTTCGATAAACCTTAAACCTGGAGAGCATTATAATGTGAATCCCAATTTGGAACATGCCTCCACCCAGCTTCAAAATGTAACCGTGGAAGACCAGCAAACCAGGACAACATCACTTACTCGTATCAATCCAAAAATCGTAATGGTCATTCCAACAGCCTCGGGGGGGGTTGAGGCCATAATTAAAACATTGCCAGGTGTTAGCTCCAGTAATGAGCTTTCATCTCAATACTCAGTACGAGGAGGAAACTACGACGAAAACCTCGTCTATGTAAATGATATAGAAATTTATAGGCCCTTTCTGGTACGATCAGGCCAGCAAGAGGGCTTGAGCTTTATTAATTCTGACATGGTTTCTTCCATCCTGTTTTCAGCTGGAGGTTTTGAAGCAAAATATGGAGATAAATTGTCTTCTGTTCTGGATATCAAATACCGAAAACCCAGGGAGTTTGCCGGCTCAGCATCCATTAGTTTGTTAGGGGGTGCTTTGCACCTGGAGGGGGTCTCTAAGGATTATCGATTTACCTATCAATTTGGAGTCAGGCAAAAGTCCACACGATATTTGTTAAACTCTTTAAATACAGAAGGTGATTATAAACCATCGTTTACTGATTTTCAAGGGCATATCACCTATGATGTTAATGATGAAGTTGAAATTAGTTTTCTTGGAAATTATGCTAAGAACAAATACTTATTTGTTCCATTGAACCGTGAGACGAAGTTTGGGACAGTGAATGAGGCCCTGCAGCTTAAGATTTACTTTGATGGACAGGAGTTAGATGAATATCAAACCTTTCAAGGAGCACTTGCTACTACTGTGAGGCCTAATCCTGATTTAAAATTAAAGTTTATTGCTGCTGGATTCAGGACTTTTGAATCAGAAACTTTTGATATACAGGGACAATACTGGCTTGATGAGTTGGAAAAGGATATTGGCAAAGAAGAATTTGGAGAGGCTAAACTCAACAGAGGGGTAGGAACCTATCTCACGCATGCCAGAAATTATCTCGATGCTACAGTTTTTAGTTTTGCCCATAAGGGTTTTTTATATAAGAAGAATCCTTATTTGCAATGGGGTATTAAAGGACAACACGAAGAAATTACAGATCAGTTAAACGAATGGAATATGATAGATTCTGCAGGGTTCTCCTTGCCAAAAACGCCAGATTCGGTCGGCTATACCAACCCAAGCTTACAAACTTCCCGTTCACTTGAGCTTCTCGATGTATTGAAAACCAATGTAAATGTTTCTTCCAACAGAATGATGGCATATGTCCAAAACAATTGGGCATGGTCCACTAAGGATACTATTGAATTAACATTTACCGGAGGTGTAAGAATTAATTATTGGGACTTGAACAATCAGACTATAATTAGTCCAAGGATAACATTTTCAATTAAGCCCAATTGGAAAAAGGATGTTGTTTTCAGGGCAGCGGCAGGCCTGTATAGTCAACAGCCGTTTTATAGAGAGCTCAGGGATTTGCAGGGTGTGATCCATACAGATGTAAAGGCACAGGAATCCATCCATATGGTATTAGGTGGTGATTATAACTTTAAAGCATGGAACAGGCCGTTCAAGCTGGTTTCAGAGCTCTATTATAAACATCTTAACAATTTGATTCCTTATGAAATTGATAATGTTAGAATAAGGTATTATGCAAATAATAATGCCGTAGGTTATGCAAAGGGGATTGACCTAAAAATAAATGGTGAGTTTGTAAGAGGGGTAGAATCATGGGTTAGTATGTCGGTTATGAAAACTCAAGAGGATATCTTGGATGATTATTATTTTGAATATTACAACCAGGCTGGCGAGAAAATTATTGCAGGATACACGTATGACCAAGTGGTTACAGACAGTGTTCGTTTTGAACCTGGCTATATTCCCAGGCCTACAGACCAAAGGGTTAACTTTTCCTTGTTTTTTCAGGATTATCTTCCCAAGAATCCGAACTTTAAAATGCACTTGAATCTGGTATATGGCACAGGATTGCCTTTTGGCCCACCAAGTTTTGAACGCTATAAGGACACCTTACACATCCCTTCATATAGACGAGTTGACATAGGGTTCTCTGCGCAATTGGTTAGTGAAGACTCAGAATTGAAAGCAAAGAACCCCTTGCGCCATTTAAAGTCTATGTGGGTGAGTTTGGAAATCTTTAACCTGCTCGGCATTAATAATACCATATCTTATTTGTGGATAAAAGATGTAACCAACAGGCAATATGCTGTCCCAAATTTCCTAACATCAAGACTATTGAACTTGAAGCTAGTAACTAAGTTTTAACATAAACCCCATGAGCAGAAGAAGAAACCCATTACCTATTTTTGAAAAGGTAAAAGTCGTAGATATCAGTTCACAAGGTAAAGCAATAGCTAAGTCTGATGATCTTGTTATTTTCCTTGAAAATGCTGTTCCAGGAGACCTGGTCGATATCCAAGTGACAAAGAAGAAAAAAAACTACTATGAAGGGAAGGTCTTAAGATATATAGAATATTCCAAGGATAGGGTAGAGCCTGTCTGCAAACATTTTGGCGTTTGTGGTGGATGCAAATGGCAGCACATGGGCTATGCTGATCAGCTCAGACATAAGCAAGCCTGGATAGAACAGAATTTTAAGAAGATTGGCAAAATGGAATTGCCTGCAGTATCGGCCATCTTAGGTTCGGATGAAACAGAGTACTATAGGAATAAACTTGAGTTTGCGTTCTCCAATAAAAAATGGCTGACCCATGAACAAATGCTTCAATTAAGAAATGAAACACTTCCTGAAGAACACGAACAGAATGGTCTAGGCCTGCACATTCCAGGTAAGTTTGACAAGGTGATTGACCTGGAAGAATGCCATTTGCAGGCAGAACCTTCAAACTCAATCCGCTTAGCAGTCAGAAATTATGCATTGGAAAACAAGCTGGAATTCTTCGACATAAGAGCACAAAAAGGTTTGCTGAGGAATTTGATTATTCGTACTACTCTCACTGGTGACCTCATGGTATTGCTTTCCTTTTATAAGGATAATAAAGTGCAGATCAACGGTTTGATGGAATATTTAATTGAGCAGTTTCCTCAAATAAGCTCTTTGATGTATGTGATCAATCCAAAAAAGAACGATACCATCCTCGATCTGGATATTAAAATTTATCATGGGAAAGGGAATATCATGGATGTAATTGGAGATTTAAAATTTAACATAGGGCCGAAAACATTTTTTCAGACCAATACCAAACAGGCTAGTGCATTGTATAAAGTGGTAGCCGAATATGCGGAATTGACTGGTACGGAGCTCGTATATGATCTTTATACCGGCAGTGGAACCATTGCCAATTATTTGGCCAAGGATGCTAAAAAGGTATTGGGAATAGAAAGTGTGCCTGAAGCAATTGAGGATGCCAAGGCCAATTCCTTGTTAAATAAGATCTCGAACACAGAGTTTCTTGCAGGTGATTTAAAGGATGTTTTAAATGATGACTTGATCGCTATTCAAGGAAATCCAGATGTAATTGTTACGGACCCTCCAAGGGCTGGAATGCATGAAGACGTGGTGAAATGTATAATGAAAATAGCACCTGAGAAGATTATTTATGTAAGCTGTAATTCGGCCACCCAAGCC
>DTSC01000326.1 GCA_012965625.1 Flavobacteriales bacterium
ATAAAATGTATATATAAAACATAATGGGCAAAAAGAAATATATAAACTAATAAAATAATTCAGTAATATATCCAAAACATACTTTAAATCCATAATTATGAAAACAAATAAAAAAGATAACCGTAGACAATTTTTGAAAAATGCTTCCTTATCAGTATTGTCAGTTGCAGCTCTTCCAACAGTACTAAAAGCCATGTCTTCTACTAAAGATGATTCAACTCCTGACAGCTCTAAACTGTTATGTGATAAATCAACTGAAGATGCTTTTGGTACAGGACCATTTTATAGTGCTGGGGCTCCAACACTCCAGAACAACTTATTGGCAGGTAGTAATGAAGTCGGGACTCGGCTTACCATAAGTGGAATGGTCTACAATCTTGTATGTTCAGAATTTATACCCAATACAGTACTTGACATATGGCAAGCTAATGATGCTGGGGCTTACGACAATTCTGGATTTACACTGAGAGGAAAAACCACCTCAAATAGCCAGGGTTTTTATGTTTTTGAGACCATTAAACCGGGCTGGTACTTGAACGGAGCCAATTACAGACCCTCGCATATTCACTTTCAGATCACACCCCCCAATTTTCCCACTTTAGTAACTCAGCTTTATTTTGATGGAGATCCTTATATATCTATTGATCAAGCCGCTTCTATAACCAGTGGGCAATTCGATGCTACACATCGTATCATACCGCTTACAACCAATACTGCCGGAGAATTTGAAGGGACCTGGGATATTGTTATCAATGGTGATGGTGAACCTATTGGCACAAATAATATTTATCTTGATAAAGGAATGATCTACAGTGCTGGACCTAATCCATTTTCAGACAGGGTTGTGATCAAATATGGTGTTTTCAAAAAAGCAAAAGTCAGCTTGTTCGTTTATGATCTGCAGGGTAAAATAGTGGCAAATATTGATGAACAGTTATTAGATCCTCAGAAATATGAAGTAATTTGGGAGCCTGATAGTAAATTGCCTAGCGGACATTATTTTATTGCATTAAAAATCAATGATATGCAGGTACATTATCTAAAAGTCATTAGACAGAAATAAACACTTCAACTTCAATTACTATTTATTAATAATTATTTATTTTAATGCTTTTATTGTTGGTTAGTTATCTTATGTATTAACTAAAGTTTTCTTTTTAAAAATAAAATGGTCAAGACTGATCTTGCCTGATCCTTGAATAAGGATTGCAATTGATATTAGCAAATAGCACCAAGTTAATTCACCAGCTGTTCCAATAAGTGCTCCTTCATGAACAATAAATGTAGCAACAGACATGGTTACTAAAATAAATAGTGCTGATACTTTTGAGAATAGACCAATAACCAGCAATACCCCTCCAAAAAATTCACTTCCTTTTGCCAACCATGCCATTAATTCAGGAGCAGGTATTTGAAAACTTTCAAGATATTCAATAAAACCATGCATTTCTCCTCCTATTACTGAGTTATAACCATGCACTATCATTGCAATTCCTAGCCAAAGACGTAAAAACAGCATTCCTCCATTACCATAACATTTGAATAACCAATGTGTTTTTGTTTCTTCTGTCATAATTTCAAAGTATTTGTATCATTATAATTTCACTATAGGTATTGTTGACAACTAACACTTTTTATTTTAAATGGTTGCACAAGAGTCCTGTTTCCATATTTATTTCACACATGTTATGTTAGATCGACTTTAACAATTATATTCATTTTATTGTTAATTAGTGACAATGATTTGAATAAACTACATTAATACGAACAAAAGAGTCATCACATTATACAGGTTATTTTTCGGAGCAGGCTATCTCATTAGGAGGATACTACAGGTTTAATAATGTAGTATTTGTTTTCATGATATGATCAGTTATAATAATTTTTTGAGCAGTTTACGTCTTATACTAGAAGCTGTTAAAAATCCACTCATCATTCCTCCAATAACACCAACAGCAGCTATATCAACTCCTGTAAGATAAAAGTTTTTTATTGGTGTGATAGCTCTTAATGCTTTATTTGTATATCGTTGCGGGCTGGATTCCAAACCATATATTGCCCCCTCACTGGATTCTGTAAAAAACATAGTTGAAAGCGGAGTTGATAGCTCATAGAGGTCAAGATATTTCATGATCTCAGGTAATTTACGATAAAGTTCCTTTAATATCCGATCCTCAATTTCTTTTTTAAGTGCTTCATAATCATCTGAACGATCTCCTAACTCAGAGTTTTGCCATTTTTTAAAATGTTCAAAGCTAACAAAGGTGATGCATTCACCTGTATGTTTATTCTCAGCACCTGCTTTATGCAATG
>DTSC01000327.1 GCA_012965625.1 Flavobacteriales bacterium
CAACTCATAAAAAAGACTCACTTGAAGGATGGAATAAGGGTGGGGTAATTGGGTTGAATTTTTCACAAACCTCGTTGTCAAACTGGGCAGCAGGAGGTCAAAGCTCTATCTCTTTAGGAGGTATAACCAGCCTTTATGCAAATAGAACCAAGGGAGAAACCTTATGGGAAAATAGTTTGAACATTGGTTATGGCATAATCCAGCAAGGTAAAAATGGCCCCTGGTGGAAAACGGATGACGAAATTGATTTCACCATTAAATACGGCAGAAAAGCGTTCAGAAATTGGTTCTATGCCGGACTATTAAGTTTTAAGACCCAAATGGACGAAGGTTATAACTATCCTGATGACTCAACGAGGATATCCAATCTATTGGCACCGGGATATTTATTGATCGCTATTGGCTTGAATTATAAACCAAATGATGCATTTGGTTTATTCTTAGCACCAATAACTGCAAAAAACACCTTTGTAATAGACCAGGATCTTGCAGATGCTGGTGCTTTTGGTGTGGAACCTGCCTCATATGATAAGTCTACAGGAGCGAAAACATCCAATGGAGCCACAACAAGAATAGAAATTGGTGGCTATATAAGGGCCTTTTACAAGCACGACCTTATGGAAAATGTGGCCTTTCAAACTAAGCTAGGGCTTTTCTCAAATTATTCAGAAAAACCAGAAAATATAGACGTAAGCTGGGAAGTATTACTTGTGATGAAGGTCAATGATTATATCACAGTAAATTTTACTACTCATCTATTGTATGACCATGATATTCAAATTGGGGTAGATAATAATGGGAATGGCATAATTGATGGGTTTGGCCCAAGAACACAATTTAAAGAAGTGCTTGCTGTAGGGTTTTCCTATAAGTTCTAGGAATATTTTTCTTTGGTGTTTTTTGCCATTATTCTTTAACAGATTTTTCTACTTTTGAGAAAACCAAATTATTTTTTAATTTTTAAAAATATGAAAAGCTTTTACATTGCCTGCCTAGTCTTTATAGCATCGTCTACATATGCTCAGGATTGGAGCGTAGGGGTAAGATTGGGTGATCCCAGTGGCATCAGCCTCAAAAAATATTTGGGTGGTAAAAAAACATATGAAGGCTTTAATGCTGTTGAAGTTAGCTTTGGAAGGGCATATGTTTTGCAAGGCCAGGGAGCTTATAACAGAAAGTTTGACTCATGGCATAACGCAAATGATGAGCAATGTGATGAACGATATCTGGTTAGTTCCGAATCTAATACGCCTTTAGGTCTTCAAGTCCATTATTTGGTCCAGGAAAACCTCAGTCAGATTGGCACGGAAAATATTAAAGGCCTGGATTGGTATTACGGTTTTGGTGGACAAATCCGATCTCAGTCAATATTATATACTTATCGATGTAAAAAAGATGGTTCTAGTATTTTATATACTGAGAAAGTCTCGGATATTGATTTGGGAGCAGATGGTGTAATAGGATTGGAATATAAATTTGATGGAGCACCTATTTCTGTTTATGCGGATTTAACCTTGTTCATGGAGATTGCAGATGATCCCTTTCTATTCTGGTTTCAAAGCGGAATAGGTGTAAGGTACGAATTATAAAAGTTATTAGAAATACTTGAAGAACTTACGAGCATCAAACAACCCATTGAGTATTGAGAAGCTATTACTAATCGTCCTTAGTGCTTTTATTTGTACACCCTTATTCTCTCAGGATAAGGTCATTCAAAAAATTACCTTTGGCTCCTGCTCACACCAGAAAAAGAGGCAGCCCATCCTTAATCAAGTAGTTAAGGAATCTCCAGATCTATTCATTTACTTGGGAGACAATATCTATGGTGATACCAGAAACATGGAAAAACTAAGAGCAAAATATTTACTGCTTGGCAAAAAGCTTGAATTTAAAAGACTAAGAAAATCAACTGAAATTTTAGCAATCTGGGATGACCACGATTATGGTGAGAATGACGCTGGTCGCCACTATCCATTTAAAGAGGAATCAAAAGAGATTTTCCTGGAATTTTGGAAGGAACCTATTGAATCTGAAAGACGAAAGCATACAGGCAATTATCATGTAGTTTACTATGGTCCAATGGATAAACGAGTACAGGTAATTCTCTTAGATACAAGAACATTCAGAGACAACCTGACTACTTTAAAAGAACTATCAAAATACAAAAATGATTACCAGCCCTGCCTAACAGAAGACTCTACAATACTTGGCGACCAACAATGGTTATGGCTTGAAAACACATTACGACAACCTGCCAAGATCAGGATAATCGCAACCAGCACTCAATATGCACAT
>DTSC01000328.1 GCA_012965625.1 Flavobacteriales bacterium
GTTTTGGCCTATTTTTTAGTGCAAAACGAGTAGATAACATGGATTTCCGTTCAGAAAGAGGTGCTGAAGGAAGCGCACTGTCTATCAACTATCTGCCAGCTATCACGAAAGTACACACCTATAGCATGTCGGCTTATTATCCTTTTGCAACCCAACCAATGGGTGAACTTGGTTTACAGGGTGAGTTAATCTATAAATTTAAAAAAGGCAGTTTTCTTGGTGGCAAATATGGCACCGGAATATCGGTCAATTTTTCAAGTGTTTCAGATATAGATAAGACGGCAATTAATGACAGTACAGCGATCGGAGAAAAAGGAACCCTTGGCTACAATTCGGACCCTTTTGCGATCGGAGATGAAACATATTTTAGTGATTTTAATATTGAAATTACCAAGAAGTTTTCAAAAAAAGTAAAAGCTATATTTTCTTATATGAACCTGGTTTACAACAAAGATGCGATACAGGGATTAGCTGGATATGGAACCATTTATGCGGATATCGGAATTATTGACATTACTTATAAAATTAAGCCGAAGAACACCATAAGGATGGAAATGCAGAGTTTGACTACAAAACAAGATGATGGCAGCTGGATTATGGGACTTGTAGAATACACTTTAGCACCACACTGGTTTGTTGCCGCTTTTGATGAATATAATTACGATAATAAAAAAGAAGAAAAAAGGATACACTATTATACGGCCCAGGTGGGTTATAAAAACAAGGGAAACACATTTACCCTCGGATATGGCCGACAAAGAGCAGGCATTTTTTGTGTAGGAGGCGTTTGCCGGAATGTACCCGCTTCAAATGGCATTACCCTTGCAATAACGAGCAGTTTTTAATATCTTTGATATAAGTTGAAATCTTTGCTATGTCCAATAAACGTAATCTTTCTATCTCGTTTTTGATTTTACCACTCCTATGGTTTATCTTTTCCTGTGATAAAATTGAACCTCCATTTACAACAATTAACGAGACTATTAATAATCCTGATACTGTTGACACAACAAGCGGAGCTATAAGAAAGGTCTTATTGGAGGATTTTACGGGTCATAAATGCGGGTATTGTCCACAGGCTGCCACAATCGCCCAACAACTTATAGCGATAAATGGAGAACGGCTTGTTGTTATGTCATTACACGTCGGAGAAACTTTTGCTACCCCAGAAACTCCAAGTGGGGCTCCATTCGGCTCCTTTTTAGAAGATTTCCGGACGACAGTTGGAGATGAAATAGAAGCTTTTTATAATGTGGACGACCAAGGTCTTCCAAAAGGGATGGTAAATAGAAGAGATCCTAGCGGAGACCTTGTGCCAGATCCAATTGAACAATATGACAATTGTGTTCTTCCTAGGGCTGATTGGGAGGCTGCAGTTCAGGCTGTGATAGACCTCCCTGCAGATATTGACATATCGATCACAAACACTTATGATACAGCTAGCAGGATTGTTAGTGCGTCTGTTGAAACAGAATTTCTCAACAACCTTTCCGGCACCTATAATGTAGCTGTTTATTTAACTGAAGATAGTATTATAAGTTGGCAAAAGGACCAAACAGCTAATCCACAGTACATTGAAGATTACGTTCAAAGGCACGTTTTACGAGGTTCTTTAAACGGTACCTGGGGAGAGCTTGTGGATCCGGCACCAGTGGTCAACACCTTATATACTAAGAGCTATAATCTTATGCTTGACAATACCTGGGATGAAAATCACTGCTCAATAGTCGCCTTTGTATATGAAACAACATCGAAAGAGGTTGTACAGGTGGAAGAAGCACACGTCAAATAAAGGCGAATTGCTTATACTTTTCTATGTTTTTCACACATTATCCAATAGTCGAACTTTGATGAAGAGTGCTGGTCTTCTTTTTCTCTTCATTCTCCTGCCGTTTGCAGGATTTTCCCAGGGCTTTAATGCTGGCCTAATCGCTGGAATAAATGCCAGCCAGGTCGATGGTGACAGGCAGGCAGGTTATCATAAAATTGGTCCGATTTGTGGCGGATTTGTAATTCGAAAACTAAGCCCAAAGCTAAGCTGGAAAATGGAGATGGTTTATATTCAAAAGGGCAGCAAGCTCGTTCCAAATATTGAAAAGAATCAATGGGATTATAAGCTGATAAAGCTAGACTATATTGAGGTACCTGTGCTTTTCTATTTGTGGTGGGGAAAATTTAAGCTTAATTTAGAGTTGGGGCTATCATTTGGGGCCTTGATCGCAAGCAAGGAAGAATATAATCATGTTGAGACAGTGTTAGTTGGGCCATACAGAGATTTTGAGATCGC
>DTSC01000329.1 GCA_012965625.1 Flavobacteriales bacterium
AACCAGTGTAACACTTCTAACAAAAAAGGCAGTGGTCAAACCGCAGGGGATGTTAGTGATTCACCTACTACACAGGGTAATGCTCCTATTGGTAATAAAACCCCAATGGCTATACTCAGCACCAATCCAAATCCTTTGGAACGATTTGCTATCTTTAGCTTCTCAATTCCTGAAACTGAATTAGCTACGTTAGAAATTATCAACCTGAAAGGTGATAACGTAGAAATATTGTACTCGGGAGGTGCCGAAGGAGGAGAAGTGCACGAAGTGTCTTACGATGCATCAGAGCTAGCCAGTGGTATTTACTTTGTTCAACTTAGTACATCAACACAATTCGTTAAGAATAAAATCATTGTTATTAAATAAGAGCAGTTAATTTATAGGGAATTAATCTGTTACGCAGTGAAACCTAGGGGTGTGTAACCATAGTTACACACCCCTTCTTATAGAAAATAATGCTAATTTGTTTAAGATTAAACATGTTGGTAATTTTATTAACTTTGTAGTCAGGACATATAAGTATATTTTGTATATTTACAATGAATGCGATAATTAGTGTTTAAGATCGAACCGATAAATATTTATGACCTGACCTATGAGGCATAAACATTCACACCTACCTAACCTAACGAGATATGAACACGCACACCCGCCTAATTAGCATCTACACCCCATTGGTGTTCTGCTTTCTTGCAGCCTTTTCTTTAGTTACAGTAAAAAGTTCTGGTGCAGGAGGGAATGTTGCTCCTTCTGCAACTTTCACAAGTAGTGGTGGTGGTTCTGGTATTTACGGATTCGACACTCAAGTTAATGACGAAATTTACCCTGTATGTTCTGCCTCCCCATTTGCTTGGGTCTCTGGAGGTGGTTATATTGACATAACTTGGTCTAGCTCTCAAACTATTGACGAACTTATAATATATCGTGCAAACAGACCTTATACAAGTTTCACTCTTCAATATTGGAATGGGAGTAGCTTTGTAAATACAGGGTACTCATACTCAGGTAGTTCGGCTTGTACAGAATCACATCCATTTTCAGCTGTTACTACAACAATACTTAGAATTAATGCCGTTGTAGGTTCAAACCCTAATTTCCATGAAATTGAAGCAATTTCTGCAGGCGCTACTAATTGCGTTGCAACCCTTCCTCAAACCGAGAATTTATCCAGTGGTGTAGTGCCTTCTGGATGGAGTTCAACCTATACCACATCTTCCCAAGGCGTCGGCTGGTTGTTTACAGGAAATCCGGGTTATGATGCAGCATTTGGAGGTGCAGGGAATAACAATCATGCAAATGGCACCTATGCCTGGATAGACTTTTCCGGTACGGATGTCGGTATAATTTTCGAATCTCCTGAATGGTGTACCGGTGGACCTGCAACTGCAGATTTGAGATTTTCATTTTTCAGCTATTATACCCAAACCTTGACGGCTGGTAACATTTTATATGTAGAGGCCTATGATGGTGCCAATTGGATCATCTTGGACGCGATTCAGCAAAATGTTTTGGGGTGGCAAATTTCGCCTACATATACGCTTCCAGGATACCCAGATGGCCTGGCACAAACTACTGTAAAGTTTAGGTTTAGAGGTGAATCCGGTGGTGCGAGCAATGATTTCTATAATGACATTCTCCTTGATGACATAGATGTACAAGTGGCAGGTTGTGCTAGTCCGCCTACTGCTTCCGCCGGACTTGACGTTACTATATGTGAAGGATCTACTATCAAGCTTAAGGGAGCCCGAGGTGGATCAGCTGCTTCTTCCACCTGGACTACTTCGGGTACAGGTACTTTTGATGATATTACCATTGTTGGTGCTACCTATACTCCTTCAGCTGTGGACATAACTGCTGGCAGCGTAACACTTACCATTACTACTGATGATCCAGACGGTGCCGGGCCGTGTACTGCGGCAACTGATGATATGATACTTACCATTGATCCTGCCGCTACGGTTTCTGCAGGTATTAATACTACTATTTGTTCCGGTTCTACACATGCTACACTAGGAGTATTCGATGGTGGTGCCTCTACTATCCAATGGACAACTTCTGGTACCGGTGGATTCTTAGATGACACTGATCCTACTACCACCTATACTCCTTCAGCTGGGGACATAACTACTGGCAGCGTAACACTTACCATTACTACTGATAATCCGGCTGGACCCTGCAATGGGGTATCAGACATTATGGTATTGACCATTGATAAACCAATAACCGTGTCGGATGCTGGTCCGGATCAGGACCTTTGTAATGTCACTACAACGACACTGGCA
>DTSC01000330.1 GCA_012965625.1 Flavobacteriales bacterium
TCCCCATTGCTGCTTGCACCAACATTAAAATCTCCATCTGTAGCGAGGATAACTCTATTGTTTCCTTTAGGGATGTAGTTCTCTTTGGCAATTCTATAGGCCAGCTTGATCCCTGCACCACCAGCTGTTGATCCTCCTGCATTTAGATTTTCCAGGGCGCCGATGATCCTTGTCTTGTTACTTCCTGGAGTTGATTCCAGGACAAGCCCTGCTGCTCCAGCATACACTACCATGGCAACCCGGTCTTGCGGACGCAGGTTTCCGACCAATATCTTAAATGCTTGCTTGAGCAAGGGTAATTTATTGGAGGCAGACATAGAACCCGAAACGTCAATTAAAAAGACCAGGTTGCTGGGCGGGATCTTTTCCGTTTTAATTTCTTTGCCTTGTATCCCGATCAAAACAAGATCATGAGATTTGTTCCACGGACATTCCCCTGATTCAAAATTTATAGAGAAAGGGTCATCGTTTTTTGGTTGCGGATAATCGTAATCAAAATAGTTTACCATTTCCTCGATCCTTACTGCATCCTTTGGGGGTTTTTGATTTTGATTGATAAACCGCCTGATGTTGGAGTAAGATGCTTTGTCAACATCTACAGAGAATGTTGACAATGGGCTGTTGAGCACTTCTTTAAAGATATTCTCGTTGATCACATCATAAGATTCTGTGTTGTGCTGGATGTAATTTGCATCTGCGTTTGAATAGCGTCTTATACATCCACCTCCTTTGTCCCTGTTTATCATTGGCACTTTATATCCAATAACCTCAACACAATTCAGTAAGTCAGTAGACTCAGCCAACTTTATATCCACAATAATACTGGAATCAGGACTTACTACTATATCAGGCAATAAAGTGGATTGGTATCCAACAAAAGTCACCTTTACGTCATACTTTCCAGGAGCTAATGGTTTGATGGTATAATATCCGTCAAAATCTGAGGTAGCTCCACCAAATTGTTTGCCTCCGCTTTCAGCAATAATATTAGCAAATGGAATGGCCTCGCCAGTTTCCTTGTCCATTACTTTACCTTTAATCGAACCATCCTGTGCAAATGCCAGCACTCCAGTAAGGACAATTGATATTATTAACATGAATCGTTTTCTTATCATAATATTTGTGTGTTTAATTGGTGATTGTTTATTTAAATAAACGTTAATGGGAGGGTAGGGGTTAGAAGAATCTAGGAACTGGTATAAAACAAAAAGAAAATGGTTGGGTTTAAAAAGAACTAGGCGGCTAGGGAATTTGAATCCCAGCCACGATAATTTTCCTGCCTCTCCAGATAGAGAATGCGCTCATTTACCTGCCATACCCTTTACGCCCTTATTGTTTCTAAATATTGGGATCTGACAGATTATTGCTGTAGTTACAGCCTGTCAGATCCCAATAAACCATAGCTATCTTGCCAGTAATTGTGATGTTTTAAGGAGCTTAATGAACTCTTGCCTGTACCCATATTCATCGTCTCCCTTAGAAGATTGTGCTAAGCTCAGGGCATGTTCATAGCTGGCGTTTGCTTTGTGCTCCGAGTCTCTGAGCAACATGCCAAATTCAGCAACAGAAGCGGCGAAGCTGAAGTTATCCGACATGGTTCCTCTTCTAAGCTCTTTGTCTTTGACTGTTCTGACGATCTTGGTGCTTACCTCTTCATCCGGCTTTTTGTATCTGAGCTTTACCGTCATCAGGTTACCACTGGTTAGAATGTTTGTCTGCTGGTATGTTAATGGATCAACATTTGACACCTCTTCTTCAGAACCTGCAGGTACTATTTCATATAAAGCTGTTACAGTATGTCCGCTGCCAATATCGCCTGCATCCTTCTTGTCATCGTTAAAATCTTCCTTGTTTAATATCCTGTTCTCATAGCCTATCAAGCGGTATGCTTTAACTTTTGCTGGGTTAAACTCAACCTGTATCTTTACATCCTTTGCGATGGTATAGAGCGTTCCCCACATCTCCTTGCCAAACACCTTTTGGGCTTCCAGTATATTGTCAATATATGCGTAGTTGCCATTACCGGCATTTGAGATGGTCTCCATCTTAGAGTCTTTATAGTTGCCCATTCCAAACCCCAGAACAGAAAGGAACACACCCTCTTTTCTCTTTTCCTCGATCAACCTGACCATCTCCCCATTGCTGCTTGCACCAACATTAAAATCTCCATCTGTAGCGAGGATAATCCTGTTGTTTCCTTTGGGGATATAGTTCTCTTTGGCAATTCTATAGGCCAGCTTGATCCCTGCACCACCTGCTGTTGATCCTCCTGCATTTA
>DTSC01000331.1:0-6567 GCA_012965625.1 Flavobacteriales bacterium
TAGTTTGGTCTATTTCTGTAGTAACCGAAGTGGCATAATGAGTGATGTTTTCCAATCAAAACTCTTGAAGCCTTTAGTACACATAGAAGAATTTCAGGAGATTGTGAATTTGGCAAATAACACCTTTGCTGATCTAAGTGAGTTGCTGGGAGCAGGTACAAGGCGTGAAGAGAATAATGAAAAAATGATCGAGGAAAATAAATCATCTATATCAAATGAAGGCGTGTTATTAAATCAGATTCAGGCAATTCCAGATTTAGCTAGTATAATAGAAGCTGCGGATAAGATAATAGCCACAACTACACATGCATCACTTAATGATGCAATTATTGAGGATTCCATATCGGTGCATGGAGCTGTTGAAACTGAGATAAAAGACTTAGAAGAACCTTATGAATATGAGGAGGAAGAAACATCAAGTGAGGAAGAAACATCAAGTGAGGAAGAACTTGAGATTCAACCTGAAATAAATTTGGAGGAACAGATTATTGAAATAGATGATATTGCCGAAATTAAACCTATTGTTGAGGGAAACGTGCTAGATGAGGACCAAGCAAATATGGTAGATCAATTTGTTTTAGACACAACCTTAGAAATCAATGAGGAATCAAACCTGGAAGAGGATAAAGAAATTCCAATTGATGCTGAAGAGTCAAGTATATCATCT
The DNA here is from genome assembly GCA_012965625.1 of Flavobacteriales bacterium. Classification (GTDB taxonomy): domain Bacteria; phylum Bacteroidota; class Bacteroidia; order NORP154; family NORP154; genus UWMA-0041. Next base: position 668 of record DTSC01000331.1, read on the forward strand.
AATACAGAAAATTTACAAATGGAAAACAACAATCAAAATCAGGCAGCTTTTATAAAAGCAGAGACAGTACCTGATCAATTTGAATATGTTGAAACCAAGCCTGCTACAGACAAAAAAAGATTAGAAGCGGGGAGTGAGCCAGTCAAGGCAGATCACCTCTATAGAACAAGCCTGGATCAGCTGTATTTTAACCATAATTCTTCCTATTTAAATGATAATGGAAGAAAAATGCTTGACAAACTGTTAGTAAAGCTAGTGGAGCAAAATAATTTAAACTTGGAGGTGTGGGCATTTGCAGATAATCTGGGCGAAAACCATTATAATATGTGGATTTCTGAAAGAAGAGCAAATCGTGTAATTGAGTATATTGTGTCAAAAGGGATTGACCCTAATCGTTTAAGGGGGAAATGGTTTGGCGAGAATAAGCCTGCAGAAGAATGTGCTGAATGTACAGAAATGCAACACCAGAAGAACCGGAGAGTGAAATTAATTATAGAATAAGGTGAAGACTAAGATATTTTGATGCCCATAACCAATATGTCATCAATTTGATTCTGTTCTCCTTTCCACTTCCGAAAAGCATGCATAAATCGGTCTTTTTGTTTTTTAATATTTTGAGATTTGTTCTCTACGATCAATTCTTTGAACCGGATTAATCCAAACTTATTTCGATTTGGGCCGCCAAACTGATCAAGAAAACCATCTGTGCTAAGGTAGATTGTATCACCTTCTTGAATATTGATTTCATGTAGATTAAATGAACGCTCTTTACCATGATAGTAGCCAACAGGAAAAGCATCACCCTTATAATCATGACATTGTCCATCTCTTAATAGGTAGATACGATGACCAGCCGTTGCAAATTCTAACATTTGCTCCTTTTTATTCACTTTCAGTAGTGATATATCCATTCCATCCATAGTTGTATATTGGTCATTATCATTTTTAAGAGATTTAATGATATGTGACCGTAATATATTTAGCACCTGGTCTATCTGGGTGTTGCCATTTTCAATAATTATTTCATTAAGTAATGCGTTTCCAATCATACTCATAAATGCGCCAGGCACACCATGGCCTGTACAATCAGCAACTGCAATGATTACATTATCTGGGTCCAATTCATACACCCAATAAAAGTCCCCACTTACAATATCTTTCGGCTGGTAATACACAAAATATTCAACAAGCGCATCATCCATGTATTGCTCTGATGTAAGTATTGCATCTTGTATTCTTTTCGCATACGTAATACTATCAAGGATATTCGTATTCTGGTCTTCAATCTGTTTGTTCTTTGTCTGTAATAATAAATTGGCCTTAATTTTTAGCCGATATCGGCTAAAAATTAAGGCCGTAATAATTAAAAGGGCTAGTCCGCTTAAAACAAATCCATTCCGAAATATTTTTTGTCGCTTAATTTCGGCAGTAGAGTTCAAAGAATTTATTTCTTTTTCTTTTTTAAGCAGCTGTATCTCCTTTATTTTCTTATTTACTTCATAGAGGGTTTGGAATTCCTGAACGTTTCTTTCTTTTTTTAATGCTATTAAACTATCATTTAAAGTTGTGTATTCCATATAATAATGAAATGCCTTTTTATAATCATTTTTTTGATTGTATATATTTGAGAGCGTTTTAAAAGAGTTTCTTCGTGTTTTCGGACTTACTTCAATATTCATGGCCTTATTAACATAAATCAATGCTTGCCTATAATCCTGCTTTGCAAGGGAGATGTTTGCGAAATGGTTCATTAGGCTTCCATAGACGTTAGTTCCTCCAATTCCCTGTACCTGATTCAGTTCCAATGATTTTGTTAAAAAGTGCTCAGCCTCTTTATATTGCTTCATCTTTTCATAAGTATTGCCAATATTACTATAACAAATTTGAATGTGTGCGGGCCTGTTAATTTTCACAAAGTATTTCAGTGCTTTTTTATGATATTCAATCGCCACGCTATATTTTTTTCGAGCTACATAAATGCTTGCAATACCTGATAAGCTTTCTCCTTTATAAAAGCCATGGCTGTTTATTTTTTCTCTGATTTGAAAGGCCTCAAAGATGTAATTATATGCCTTGTCTAGATTTCCAAAATCTTTATGCAGTAAACCCAAACGATACAAGTTATCAGCAAGGTTAATTGAGTCGTTAGACTTTCTGTAAATCTTCAACGACTCGAGATAATATTTAATCGCAAGGGAAGAATAACCTAAACCCTTGTATTGGTTCCCTAAATTTTTTATTATTTTGGGAATATAGTCATCGTCCTTAATTTCTCGTGCGAGGTCTAATGCACGCTCAAAATGAGAAATAGCTTTAGTAGCATTATTGTCATTCTTGTAAATTAAACCCAAAGCGTTTAAGGCTTTTACTTTATATAAGTTATTACCCATATCCTCACTATAATAGAGTGATTTCTCAATAGATTTAATTGCCCTGGCATAATTAATCAGCACAAATTCTGCCATGCCAATTTTGTAATGCCCCTTTATAATACCAAATTCATCCTTTAGCATTAAAAAACGATCCAATGCTTTTTTATAATGTCCTAAGCTGATCTGGAAACTATCCTTTTTCATAAAGTAAAGGTCTCCATATGCAAGATAGATATTGGCCTGCCCCTTTTGGTAATCAGCTCTTTCTGCGAGTGTTAAAGCCTGGCTTAAATACAATTGTGATTTGGCTGGATTATTTTCCATACAGACCTTTCCCATCTCAAGAAGCAAGTCAGTTTTATCGTGATCCTTAGTGGCCACATTAAATAAGGACGCAATAGAGTCCATGCTTTTTGTATCACTCCCAATTACCATATTTGATAATAGATAACAAGATATGAATACTACGATTGTCCGAAATACCAGTAACATTTTTGTAAGTTAGTTAAATATTCTATGCCAAAAGCAAAGATGTCTTTGAGGGATTGTAGGGAAAAAGTAATTGAGTAAAAAGCTGGTGATACAAGAAACTGCCAGAAGGAACTTAATAGATTCTGTAATTTTTATACTCGTATCCCAAAAATAAGAATGTCATCTATTTGAGTGCAGCTGCTCATCCATTCTGAAATGGTTTGATCCAAATGTTTATGCTGCTCGTCCATAGACTTAGACTGAAGGTCAACTAGCAGCTGCTTGAATGGCCCATAGTAGAACTTTTTTTTGTTTGGACCACCTTTTTGATCGACAAATCCATCTGAAAAAAGATAAATGCTATCACCTTTTTGAAGCTTAATGTTGTGGGTTTTTAGTTCTTTCCCAGAGCCAACCTCCCCAAATCCTATAAATAGATTCTCCCCCTTTGTTTCTAGAAGCTTTCCATTTCTTATCAGGTATAGAGAATTGTGTACTCCGGAAAATTGCAATTCCATCGTTTTTTTATCCAGGCAACATAGTGCTATGTCCATCCCATCCTTCATGGTAACAGCACTGCTCTCCTCTTCATGTTTTCTTTGTAACCTAGTGATAATTTCATTGTTAACCTGTTTAAGCAGCACCCCTGGTTTAGTGGAGCCTCCTATTGACAGGCATTGGTTTAAAACATTATTACCTATTATGCTCATAAATGCGCCAGGAACTCCATGTCCGGTACAATCTGCAACAGCAAAAAGGACTTTTTCGTCTTTTTCTTTTAACCAATAAAAGTCACCACTTACCATATCTTTTGGCTTGAATAAGATAAAGGAATCTGGGAATGTTTTTCGCACATTTATTATAGGGCTTAATATGGCATTTTGAATTCTTCTCGCATAATCTATGCTATCAGTAATTTGCCTGTTTTTATTTGCAAGCTGATCTCTTTGTGCTTCTATTTTTTCTTTTTGACGCAGTATTTCTTCATTCTGTGACGTGATATCCTTGTTATGTTGAATTAATTGTTTGTTTGCATTCCTTTTTATACGATATCCGTTGAATAAGAGAAAGACAACGCCAAGAATCAAGATTAACCCTCCAATAAGAGCATTTCTTTGAGTTTCTTGCTGTTTGATTATTGCATTGGTCTTGTCCAGTTCAGCAGATTTGATATCCCTTTCCTTGTTTGCTAACTCAAGCTCTTGTTCTTTCTTCTCTTTTAACATTTTCTGCTGTTTAAGATCATCTTCCTTTACCTTTAGCAAAAGGGCGTTTAATTTGTTAGCCTCATCTAAAGTTGAGATTCTGGAAAGAAACTCAGATGTTTGTTCCTCAAATTGAGAACTTTCCTTTTCCATTAGCTGGAATTTTTCTTCAAACTTTGTTTCTTTTTCTTTTTCATACTCAGTTTTAGATTCTTTCTTGCCAAGAAGGTTCTTTTTAACAACTGCAATATTTTTAGCGATGTCAGCTAATAGGCGAGAATAATTATTTGCTTTAGCAATTGCACGTGCCTTATCAAAATAAAATAAACCCTCTTCATAATTTCCGAAATTGGAATATGTAATGCCAATTTTGTTGTATGAATGTGCCATTGGAAGATTGTCTCCTGTAGCCTTGTCATATTTTATAGACTCTTTAAATTTTTCAACAGCCTTTTCAACTTTCCCCACTTTCATGTAGACGTCACCCATATTGGAAGAAGCATGTGATATACCCTTATTGTCTTTCAGCTCTTTGTAAATATTTAATGCCTTAGCGTAGGTTTTAAGTGCAGACTCATCCTCGTTTAATTTATTATAGCATAGTCCAATTTGAACCAGGCTATAACCCTGGCCAGCTTTGCTATTATGGGTTTCATATATCTGAATTGAGCTGGCAAAATTGGAAATAGCTTTGTGATATTGCCCCAGTTTGTAATTTGCTAGTCCTATATTGAGATATGCTGTTGCTTCAGAAGAAATATCTTTGGTTTCTTTTGCTGTGGAAAGAGCATTTTTGGCATTTTCTAAACTCTTATCAACGTTTTTTTCCAGATATAGTTGGGAAAGCTGATTGTAAATCTCAGGTTTTTCAGCAATTTGAGCAGAAATTATTTCTCTCTCTAATTGTTCTATCTGGCTTTGTCCAAACAGGGTCAGATGACAACATAAAACCAGAGCACTTAAGAAAAACAAAAAACGAAAAATTAACATAGAAATACTTTGCCTTTCTTATTGTAAATTAATTGCTTTTGCAATATGAATCTTTTCCCCATTATAAAATGAAATTAGAAAAGCATCAGAAAATCCCGATTTCCGAACTGTTTTTTGAGCTTCTTTTGCTTCATTGTACGTTCTAAATTCGCCAATACTACATCTGAATAGATTGCTAGGTAGTTTGTTGCTAGACAATGGATATAAACCATTTAATTGTTCTCCTTTCGGAAGTTTTGAATAAGCTCCTATTTGGACCTTAAAGATTATTCCAGAAGGCAATTCCGGATCAACTGGAATTGGATGGGTGGAATAATAATTGAATTTTGTTGAGGAAAACTTTTTCAGCTCAGTTAAGTCATTAGGTACAGGCTTATTGTTTAATGGAGGGGTGACTTCCTTTATTACATTGCTAGCATTAATTGAAGTGTTATTTAATTCAGGAAGACTTGGCTCAACCTCATCTTGCTTGACCTCAATTGCATCTGCATTGTATGTGTCAGATTCCTCTTCCTCTTCGGTTGCATCTGCATTGAATGTGTACGATTCTTCTTCTTCGTCCTCTTCAGTTGCATCCGCATTGAATGTGTCAGGTTCCTCTTCCTCTTCGGATGCATCTGCATTGAATGTGTACGATTCTTCTTCTTCGTCCTCTTCAGTTGCATCCGCATTGAATGTGTCAGGTTCCTCTTCCTCTTCGGATGCATCTGCATTGTATGTGTCTGATTCTTCTTCCTCTTCCTCTTCGGTTGCATCTGCATTGTATGTGTCAGGTTCCTCTTCTTCGTCCTCTTCAGTTGCATCCGCATTGAATGTGTCAGGTTCCTCTTCCTCTTCGGATGCATCTGCATTGTATGTGTCC
>DTSC01000331.1:6620-55968 GCA_012965625.1 Flavobacteriales bacterium
TTGACCCCTTCTATAGAAACCAATAGCCCATCAGGGATATTTTTTTCAACGATTCGAGTATCCTTTTCTTTGGATTCTTGGATGGGAGTAATATCAGGTTCAAAAATTGGTGTTTCTTCAATTGCTATGGCGGGAGTTTGTTGTGTTAGTTCGACATCAGTTTCGTTTAAAGCAGAAATGGTGCTTTCATATTCCAGAACGGTAAACTCAGTTCTTCTGTTTTTAGCCCTCCCTTCATCCGTTTCATTATTGTCGATCGGTTTTGAAAAACCATAACCCTTGCTTGTCATTCTTGCTTTTTCAATATTATGTTCCATGAGCCAATTAACCACGGCCCTTGCTCTTTCTTCAGACAAGCGGATATTATATTCTATAGTTCCTTTATCGTCAGTATGTCCAGCTATTTCAATATTAAGTTTGGGATTTGAATTCATTAAATTTAAAACACGCTCAAGTTCAATTATGGATTCATCCTTTAAAACAGCTTTATCATAATCAAAATAAATAAAGTTTAGGACAATGGATTTGCCAACACCGATTTTACTTAATGAAATATCGTTTGAAAGTTCAAAATAAGGGGTGGCCTCAGGGATATTAATGTTTTCCGAATGGAAAAAATACCCATCTGCTGTAACCGTTATCCCATAATCTCTTCCCGAGGGGAGGGAAACAAGGTACTCTCCAGTCAGCTTGTTTGATTTAGCATTTGCAACGATTTCATTTAGTGCATTATCTACTACTTCAATTTTTGCTTCAACGGGCTGACCTGTTTTCTTGTCTACTATCTTCCCTTTAAGGAGCGTGAGCTCGGGCTTATCATTTTCCGATGGGAAAGTAATCATATAAATGTCTTTTTCTCCTTGTCCTTCAGGCTTAATTGATGAATAATAGCCTCTTTCACCACTTGCTGCTAGTACGAAAAACACATCATCATCAGGACTGTTAATTGGATAGCCTAAGTTTTTTGGAGTTGACCAGCTGTCAGACAATTTGTTATAGATAGACTTTTGTATATCATATCCTCCCATCGTATTATGGCCTTCAGAGCTGAAATACAATGTTTTTCCATCAGGATGCATAAATACAGCATCTTCATTGTAAATAGTATTAATTGAGGCTCCCAGGTTTTTAGCAACACCCCACTCTCCATTTTCATCTTTTTTAGAGACATAAATGTCGTTTTGACCAAAACCACCAATCCTGTTACTAACGAAATAAATCGTCATTCCATCATAAGAAAAACAAGCAGTTGACTCATTGAATTCAGAATTAATGTTCTTATTCAGTTTCGCTGGTCTTGACCAAGTGTCTCCATCAAGCTCACAGAAATAGATATTGCCATTTCCGCCATCATCTTTGTAAATGAATAGCTGTTGACCATCTGGAGAAAGTCCTACTGTCGCATCATGTTCTATTGTGTTTACATTAGATCCGATACTTGACGGTTCTGACCATTTCCCAGATTTGTTAGTGGTAGTATAGATGTCTTCATAATAAACATCAAAATTCGGATCCCGTTTACCACCAGTTGTGTTTTCGCGCCTTGAAGTAAAGTATAATACAGATTCATCAGCCGAGATTAATGGATGATATTCTGCCCATTTGGTGTTTACGGGTGTAGGCAGTGCATCTATTTTTACATTAATGGGGGACTGAATAAGGAAAATTCCCAGATTGCATTCTTCTATCCTTTTTCGAGCAAGGTTAATTCTCTCCTGATCATCGAGAGTTGCCAGTGTAATGAACTTTTCGTATTGTTCAAGGGCTTTTGTCCAGTTCATTTCCAAATGATAAGACCGGCCAAGGAATAAATGGATACTTGGGTTTATGTTTGGGTTTAATTGAAGAACTTTTTCAAAATAGGATTTTGATTTTAACTTATCTGAAGACACTAAATAGCATTGTCCAATTTTTAAGTTCAGTTCAGCATTATCTGGATTAAACTCGTTGGCAATTAATAAATGGTTAAGCGCCTTTGAGTATACGCCAAGCTTAAATTGGGATTCGCCTTTTTGTAATTCCCTGTAGGCTTCTTTAAATGCCTCTTCGTCATTTCCAAACAAAGATCTTTCAAAAGGAATATCAGGCTGTGCATTTACAATCCCAAGAAACCCAAAGGATAATAATAGCACAATTGCTAGAGTATATTGGATAAGGGAAGATACCATAACGGATTATTTATTTGTAATATCGCAAGCCTACCCAAATCAAATTACAAAACTTTAAATGGATAGTTAAACTGAAACAAATTCAAATGGAATCCCTGTCATTTCTGCGAATTCTTCTCCGGATTCCTTCATGTCTATATCAGGCTCATCATATTGCCAAATAACTTTGATAATGACATTGTCCTTTTGAAAGGATTCAAGTTTGAGTAAAATGTCGAGGATAAACTTTGCTGAAGTCGAGTTAAAGTACTCCAGTTTAAATTCGAATTTAACTGTGGGGCTATCACTGAATTTATTGTCTTTCCAGTATCTTAAGTTATAATATTGGTCAAGCCAATCTAGAATTTTTGAGTAAAATTTTCCGGCATTTTCTGGTCTTGATTCGCCGGAAATCTCAAACTGATTTGTTTCTGGGTCAAGAATGATGGTTGGGGTAAATTCGGTCGCTTCTATTCTAAGAGGTTTCATTTATAATGTATATTTAATTAAACTTTAATTTCAAGCACAAAAAAGGAAATATCGTCTTTAATATTGTTGAACGCATACTCCAATGGGTTTTCTGATTTTAGGGCGATGTCAATAATGCCCAATCCTGCACCGCTATTCCCTGCAATTACAGAATTCATAATAACATCTCGATACTTTTCTTTCAATTCCTTTCGAGACAGATTGTTTACGTCATCAAGGCGTCCTTTTAAGTCCTCTTTATCTTCTTCTTTTATTAGGTTTCCAACAGTTATATAGTATCCAGTCTTGCTTTGCCCTAGTAAGAAAAGAGGAAATTGAGGGGTAAACTCGCCAACATCAAAAAATCCTTCACTAGCATACCTGTTGATGTTTTCCAGGCATTCTACCATAATGTTATAAAGCTTTTTTCTCTTTGCAACTTCCATATTAAGGCCTTGCATTTGCAATTTAGCATTTGATAAAAGAGCATTGACAATGTTTTGGTTAAATTCTCCTTTGTAGGCCAAAAGAATCTTTTTGTTAAGCATCGTATTATGAATCCCATAGATATTACCAACATTTACAGCCATAATTGTGAAATCAAATGTGTTTTAAGACAGCAAATCCAATAGCTATTATCAGATGTAATGATAACAAAGATAAAAATTCCGACTTATTAAAAAACAAATTTGGCACATATTCCTGTGATATTGATGCTCAAGAGAAAAAAACAAAGTTAATATAATCACAATCTCTGATGATCCGTAGAAAAAAACGCTAAACCCATAAGATAATTCTAAAGTGGGTTTTTACCTCTAGGCAAGAATTTAACCGCAAATCAATTTAATCCTTGGAGAGCATAATTTGAATAAAATTACATAAAACCTGCGGTGGAATAATGACGCATTTCTATAATAATTTACAGGACAAAATTTGTACCTTTGGGTTTTCCAACATTCTATCTTTTTTTCGGGCGTGGGGAGTTATCCAGATGAATTAAATTCTGTTCAACAGCAGGCTGTCATGTGTAAAGATGGCCCAATCATGGTTATTGCTGGTGCAGGATCAGGTAAAACACGAGTGTTGACTTACAGAATTGCCCAATTAATAAAAACGCAAGTCAATCCCTTTAGCATTCTGGCACTAACCTTTACAAATAAGGCCGCACGTGAGATGAAAGAGAGGGTGGTTCAAATTGTTGGTGGTACTGATGCTCAAAATGTTTGGATAGGAACATTCCATTCAATATTTGCAAGGATTCTTAGAATAGAAGCTGACAAAATAGGATATCCTTCTAATTTTACCATTTATGATACAATAGATTCAAAGAATCAGATTAAAGCCATTATTAAGGAATATGGGCTAGATGACAAGGTATACAAACCGGGCCTTGTGTTAAATAGAATTTCTTTATCAAAAAACAATTTAATAACACCTCTTCTGTACTCCGAAGATATCATGATTCAAAAGGAAGACCAACAAAGTAATAAACCGAGACTCGGAGAAATATATCAGACCTATGTAAATAGGTGCTTCAATGCAGGGGTTATGGATTTTGATGATTTACTTTACAATATGAATTATTTACTAACAGAAATCCCTGAAGTTTTACATAAATTCCAACATAAATTCCAATATATCTTAATTGATGAGTTTCAGGACACTAACCTGCTTCAATACTCGATAGTTAAAAAACTAGCCGCGCTCAATGAAAATATTTGTGTAGTGGGGGACGATGCACAAAGTATTTATGCCTTTAGGGGTGCAAATATTCAAAACATATTAAATTTCCAGAAGGATTACCAAGATTTACAGGTTTATAAGCTCGAGCAAAATTACAGATCTACTAAAAATATTATTAATGCCGCAAACTGTGTGATAAAGAAAAATAATCAACAGCTCCATAAGGAAGTTTGGACCCATAATGAAGAAGGGGAGCTTTTAACAGTATTAAAAGCTCTTACTGACAATGAAGAAGGTCGTCAAGTTGCTCACTCAATTTTTGATTCCAAGGTAAACTATCAGCTCTTTAATAAGGATTTTGCAATTTTATACAGAACAAATGCCCAGTCACGGGCAATGGAAGAGGCGTTACGTAAAATAAATATTCCTTATCGAATTTATGGAGGACTATCCTTCTATCAAAGAAAAGAGGTAAAGGATTTACTAGCCTATTTTAGATTAACGATTAACAATAAAGACGAAGAGTCACTTAAAAGAGTGATAAATTATCCTGCTAGGGGGATTGGCAATAGGACTGTTGAAAAAATTATGGTAGCTGCAGAGGAGACAAATAGGTCAATGTGGGAAATCATGGCAAACCTAAAGAAACATCCAATCCCTATAAGTTCTGCTGCAGAAAGCAAGGTCCTAGATTTTGTTTCAAAAATAAAAAGCTATTCCTTTCAGGCTGGAACAGAAAATGCCTATAAATTAGCAGAGCTTATTGCAAGTTCCTCGGGAATTTTAAAAGATCTTTATGACAATCAATCTCCTGAAGCTCTAAGTAAGTATGAAAATCTTCAAGAGCTGTTAAATGGCATAAAAGAGTTTGCTGAAAATTGGCATAAAAATAATTTGGACGGAGAATCTGATGATTTCAAAGGACCATATTTATCAGATTTTTTGCAAGACATTGAATTGCTGACAGATTCTGACGTGGGTGATCCAAATGATAATGATAAAGTGTCATTGATGACGATACATGCCGCTAAAGGATTGGAATTTCCCTTTGTTTATATTGTTGGTCTAGAAGAGAACCTGTTCCCTTCTCAGCTTGCAGTTAATTCTAGATCAGAAATTGAAGAAGAAAGAAGGCTTTTTTATGTTGCACTAACCAGAGCAAGGAAAAAGGTTTTTTTAAGCTATGCAACATCCAGATATCGGTGGGGGAATTTAATTTATTGTGAGCCTAGTAGGTTCATGGAAGAAATTGACAGCAAATACTTGTCTTTTCCTGATTCTTTAGATGGCCCACCCATGAATAGAGGACCACAAAGAAGCATTAATTGGTTTAGAAAAAAGCCAAAAAGCACAAAAACAACACATGGACACATACCAAGCCCTTTAAAAAAGAGCTTGGTTCAGCTCCATAAAGTGGCGAAAAAAGACAATCAGGATTTTGAATATGATGACACAAAAGGCTTGCAAGTAGGAATGGAAGTAGAGCATCAGCGATTCGGATTTGGTAAAGTGCTGCACCTTGAAGGAGTTTTGCCAAATCAAAAAGCCACAGTCTTTTTTTCTTCTGCGGGCCAAAAACAATTACTGTTGAAATATGCTAAATTGAAGATCATTGAGAATTGACCAGATTAATTTGACTTTTTTAACAAAAAGAATAACTTTGTCGTAGAATTAATACCAAAATCAAGGGAGCGTAAAATGTATCTCTCGTCATTCTCCGAACAAATTACATAGGTATTAAGCCGAAACTATTATTACTCTGTTTATTAGAAACGATTACTTACTCCTCAAAAGGAAACAAATAAAATATTTATATGGAATACAATACACAACGGAATAAGTTGCACATGCCCGAATATGGTCGCCACATTCAGAAAATGGTAAACCATGCAATAACCATAAAGGATAATGAAGAACGCAATAAATGTGCAATGAGCATTATTAATGTTATGGGGCAGTTAAACCCCCATCTAAGGGATGTTTCAGACTTTAAGCACAAATTATGGGATCATTTGTATATTATCTCAGAGTTTAATCTTGAAGTGGAAAGCCCATTTGAAACTCCTACTCCGGAAAGTGTAAATTCAACGCCAATTAAAATTGCATATCCGAAAAAGGATTATAAGCATAGGCACTATGGTAAAACCATTCAAAGGATAATTGATGAAGCGATAAAATATAAAGAAGGAGAGGAAAAAGACGCTTTGATTAGAGTAATTGCCAACCAGTTGAAGAAACTGTATTTGATGTGGAACAAAGATTCTGTTACTGATGAGCAGATAGATGGTGACTTAGGAAGGTTGTCAAAGGGCAAGTTGAAGATACCTGAAGGGATGAAACTTGTTGAGGTTACTAATCTGATGAATACCGTTAAAAGGAAAAAACGACCATCTAAACCTGGGGGCAGCTGGCACAAACAGAATAATAGGAGGAAACACCACAATTAAATTATTGCAAAAGACATGATTTAAAGGGCGGGAAACTGCCCTTTTTTTATGCCATAATTATAAATGGTATTTTTGCTATAAATTAAACGGCATGGGATATAGTTCATTAGAACAATGCATACAATATCTCGAGAATCATGGTCATTTGATCAGGGTACATGAGGAGGTTGACCCAACATTGGAAATGGCTGCAATACACCTTAGGGTTCATGAGGCTGCAGGCCCGGCCATCCTTTTTGAAAATGTAAAGGGAAGCAAGTTTAGGGCTGTTTCAAACCTATTTGGCACACTTGAACGTTCCAAAGTTATATTTAGGGATACGCTCTCTAAGGTAACATCTTTGATAGCTCTAAAAAATGATCCGCTGAAAGCGCTTCGCTCTCCCATTAAAAATGTCTTAGCCCTTAAAGCTTTTCCTAAGAAAATTAGGCATCCCTTAGCTAAGCTTACATCTCAATGTCTTCTGAGGGATCTTCCTCAAATTAAATCGTGGCCTGGAGATGGAGGAGCCTATATCCTTTTACCACAGGTTTATACAGAAGATACTGATAAGCCTGGAGTATTGAGTTCTAATTTAGGATGTTATAGGATCCAAATAAGTGGCAATGATTTTGCGAAAGACAAAGAAGCAGGCCTTCATTATCAAATTCATAGAGGGATTGGAGTGCATCATTCAAAGACAAACAAAAAAGGAGAACCGCTAAAGGTGAGTGTTTTTGTAGGTGGCCCCCCCGCTCACACATTAGCTTCTGTAATGCCTTTGCCAGAAGGATTGTCTGAACTTACTTTTGCAGGAATTATGAATAATAGAAGATTTAGGTACGGTTATGAGAATGGGAGCTGTATTTCGGCGGACGCCGATTTTGTAATTACTGGGGAAATTGCTCATAATGAAACTAAACTAGAAGGCCCTTTTGGGGATCATTTGGGGTATTATAGCCTTAAGCATGAATTCCCATTAATGAAAGTTGACAAAGTTTACCATAAAACGAATGCAATCTGGCCATTTACAGTTGTGGGTAGGCCCCCACAAGAAGACACCCAATTTGGAGCACTTATACATGACATTACAGGCCCCATTATTCCTGCCGAAATACCAGGACTTCAAGAAATAAATGCGGTAGATGCAGCTGGAGTACACCCACTTCTTTTAGCTATCGGAAGTGAGCGTTATACTCCTTACCTTAAGGAAAGAAGACCTCAAGAGATTCTGACTATTTCAAATCATATCCTGGGATTTGGTCAAATGTCACTTGCCAAGTATTTGATTATTGCCTCAAAAGAAGACAACCCAAAACTTTCTGTCAATAATGTTGCGGAATTTTTTAAACATTGTTTAGAACGCGTAGACTGGACCCGTGATCTTCATTTCCAAACGAAAACTACCATAGACACTCTTGATTATAGTGGCTCTGGATTAAATTCAGGCTCTAAGTTGGTTATTGCTGTTGCTGGGAAGGAAATACGAGAACTTAAAACAGAACTTGATTCAGCATTTTCCCTGCCAGATGGTTTTAGTAATCCTAAATTTGTTCTTCCTGGAGTAATTGCTATTTCCAGTAATGCTGATTGTCCTATTGAAAATTTGACAAACCATTTAGAAAATGTTGCAATGGATGGTTTTCCATTGATCTTGGTTGTAGACGATAGTGATTTTGTTTCTCGGTCTTTAAATAATTTCTTGTGGGTGACATTTACCAAAAGCAATCCTTCTCATGACGTATATGGTATAGATAGTTTTATTGAAAACAAACATTGGGGTTGTAATGGGTCCCTTGTAATTGATGCAAGAAGCAAGTCTCACCATGCGCCTCCATTGGTTAAGGATCCTGAAATTGAGAAAAAAGTGGATAATTTGGGTTCTAAAGGAGCTTCACTCCACGGTATTATCTAGCTAATTTGCAAGTATGATTTTATCAGAATAGATAAGCCTGTTTTGGTGACAAATTGTTATAATATAGATGCCGCTTTTCCATTTTTGAGACTCAATAATTACTTTATTGGCGAAGTTTTGCAACTGTTTCTCATAGATTATTTGGCCTTGTATATCAGAAACTTTTATGCTGCAATGCTTCTTTAATTTTATCCTTGAAAGATCAATAAAAAACTGCCCAGTAGCAGGATTGGGTTGAACCTTAATGCCCATTACATCCCCTCTTCTCTTTTTATTCAAGTTGACCATTAAGTTGGTTTCGTTAAAACTGCATGAATTTGCATCAGTTAAGATAACGGAATAGCCATTGTTTCCCGTCAGTCCAGTTGCTGTGAAATTAGTTTGAGCTCCGGAATCATCCCACAAATATGTATAGGGAGTAGCCCCCCCTATAGCACTTAGGGTCAATGATCCATCAGAACAGCCATTGCACGACTCATTTACAACCGAAATAATACCATATAAAGAATCTGGTTCTACTATACTAACAGTTAATGAAACAGAGTCGTCTGCTGCATCTATGGCTATAACGGTATAAGTTCCAGCACACAAACCTGTAGCAGTACTATTTGTTTGGTTAGCCCCATCATTCCAAAAATAGGAGTATGGCCCTGTTCCACCACTTGCACTGACCTTAGCTGACCCATCGCATTGTCCAAAACAAGAGATATGAGTAATTGAGGAAAAACCAGTACTATTGATAAATGGGTCTCCCTTTAGAGCAAATGCGAACTCTCCTAAAATAAATGAATCCAAAACAATCTGTCCCCATTTATCATTAGGGGCAATTATGGTTTTTGTGTAGAAGGGGTATTCTGTCCAGTCAGATCCTGCATCCCTGCGATATAAAACGACTAAACTGTCTTCATGGGCATTAATGTCATCAAATAACTCAGTGTCATAATAGCTTGAGCCCGATTTTCTGCCATCATAGAACATTTTTGCCGTTATGGAATAGTTGGGGGGTAAAATCCCATCAATTTTCCAATATCGATTCGGGCATAACTTATATACCGTTGCTATTTTAATTGGATCAGGTGACGCCCAATTATGCTCAATTCTTACAAGGGCAGAATCTGTTATGCTATTAACAGTTAATGTTATGTGTCCTGATTGAGAATTAACGTAGTCGTAGTTGCCTGGAGCACTTAAGGTCTTAACATCACTTGATATGGCATCACTGATTTTATTGTAATAATTGATAGCGGTGTAAACTGGGTTAAAAGGCAGAATAAATGTCGCAACTGCAATTACTCCACTATGAACAATTTTTTCTGTTTGTGAATTCCAGCTGTTATCAAAAAAAGTAATCTCTAGAGGTACTTGGTCAAAATAGGAGGTCGCTGCTTTCAGTTTTTGTTTAGTGAAAACGCTTGCTTCATAATTTGGGCCGTTACTTGCTACTTTAACCGAATCTATTGAAAAATGTGGGAACCCCGGCTTCAAAACCCATTTATCAAAGAAGTCAGACAAGTCCATTCCAGAATATTGGGTTAAGTGGTCCCTTAGCAGATAGCTGTTCATGCTTGAGAATTTATGGGCATCAAGGAATGAGGTTAGGCCACCAAAGAATAATGAATCCTTCATATAGCCACGCAGGGTATGTGCCACATCTGCTCCTTTTAAATACACATGATCACTATAAGTATATGCGTGAGGGATTCCATAGAGCGCCCTATAACCACTATCATTAATGTGGGTCATATGCATAACTTCCTCATGATTAGATTTAACAAGAGCCCTATATGCCTCTGCGTTATAAATGGTTTCATTAAAAAGGAATTCCGAGTAAGTAGCCAACCCTTCATTTAACCACATATCTCCCTCATTATCGCAAGTTGCAAGATTACCCCACCAATGGTGAGCTAACTCATGTGCCATTAAATCCTGATAGGAAAGTGATCCGTTTGCGGCCAGGCGAGGGAAGGCAATATTGGTAGCATGCTCCATTGCACCTGATGAGAATGGGACCAAGGAGTAACCTACTTTATTCCACCGGTATTCCCCATAGCTGTTTTCGAAGGTAGAAATAGCAGCTCCTAAATTTGAAAAGGACGATATAAGATTGCTGGTATCTTGCGATCTTGCATAAAGCTCTATAGGGATTATTCCATTAATACCATTATGGGTTTGGTTTATAGTTTCATAGTCGTTAATAGCTACGCATGCTAGGTAAGTAGGTATTTCCCTATCAAGAATCCAGGTGCTTATAATGGTATCCCCATTCAGGGGCGTCTCGGAGATTAATGTTCCATTGCATTTTGCTTTTTTCCCATTGGCTGTAGTGATATTGAATTTGTAAGTGGATCTTTCAATAAAGTTGTCAAAACAAGGAAACCAAATGCGACCATAATTATGAGGGTTAGCCTCAAAGCCAACACCTAGATTAAAAGCATATCCTGACTGAAAATAAAAACCACCCCAGCCAGATAGATCTTTTTCTGGATTTCCGTTATAATATATTGTCACTTCTGAAGTGTCTTCATCATTTAAATTTGTTGGTAAGGAAATAGAAATAAGAGTATCGTTATAAGTAAAGAAACAGCTGATACCATCAGAAGTTATTGAATCTATGGTTAAGGAGAGCAAGTCTAATGAAATAGAGCTAATACCACTTATCTTAGGAGTAAAATCTACGCGGCAATTTCCGTAGATTCGCTGATTAGACAGGTCTGTTATATTCAAGGATATTTCATAATTCAGAATATCAATTGTGTCACTTCTAAAACCAGAGGAATAACTATTGTTGTATTTCTTTTTTGTCAAGTTATATGTTGCTGCAGCTTTCATAAGCTGACAGGAACTGTTTATTAATGGTTTTTGGATCGTTTGTGCAGAGCTCACAAGACCACAGAAGACAAAAGATACAATAATAAGACCAGCTGTAAAGACGTTTGCATTCATTTGAAACCCTAAAATAGTATCTTCGGTAATAACAAAGATAATAAGCATCTTCTCATATTCAAATGGTTGCAAATTATATAAAAGTGATTTCCTTGATTGTTCTGATATGTACAGCACCACCGATTTTTGCTCAAAATGGCAAGATGAAGAAATTCATGCACTTATCATCTCCTGAGAAATGTTGGGTTATTACACATCCCTTTATTGCATCAAAGGCATTGCTGATTTCTGAAAGTGTGAAAAAGGCCACTCAGGAGGAAGGTGTCCGTGAAGAGCTTGACAATTATGTGAATGGAGGAAAGCTGGATGCGTTCAGGCATGTTTTCTGGATGGCCTCATTAGGCCTTGCATTTAATCCAAAGAAAGCGCTAAAATTGGGAGTAGCACATGAAAAGGGCAATAAAAAAGATTTTTCAAAACGCCGAAAAGAAGAGGGAGTAATTCCTGATCAAATATCAGGAGAGATGGACCTTTGGAACAATCAAATAGGAGCTGGCATTGCGATTTTACACAAAGATGTATCAAAAGAGGAGTCTAGGAAACTAGCTATTGAAAGTATCATAAAAGGTAAATGTAAAATTATTAAAAGGGGAAGTAATGGAGCCTTCCTTAGCAAGGATAACAAAGTCATCAAAGATGAAGAATGGATTGGAGAGTGGATTAATGAAAGATGTCTTGTAATGTCAAATTACAACAATTGAAAGCAATCGTAGGGATATTATTGGTTTGTATTCTAACCTTTGCTTTGGAGGTCTGTGGCCAGGGCTTATATAATCTGAGTATTATAGAATCTAATGGGCAGCCATTCAAAAACATTGTGGAATATCAGAAATCATTTAAGGATAGTCTGTTGAGACACAAACAATTGCAATGGGTATTGTCTGAAATGTATGATAAGGGCTATCTGGCGGCTTCATTTGATAGTGTGCATTATTTGGAGCATAATCTAAATGCAGTAATTACAAAAGGAGGGGTTTATAAATGGGCTACGATTAATGCAGGCCATATTGACGAAGGCATTTTAAGCAGTATTGGTTTTAGAGATAAGCTCTTTTATAAAAAACCGTTTAATCATGATGGCGTAAGGGGCTTACAAGAAGCACTATTAATTTATTGTGAAAATCATGGTTATCCATTTGCGGTTGTTAAATTGGATAGTGTTGAAATTGAAAGTGATGAAATCAGTGCAGTGCTAACCCTTGAAAAAAACAAAGAGATTAAGATTGATAGTATTGAGATTAAGGGTGATGCAAATATCAGCATGGTATACTTGTCCAATTTTATTGGGATAGCTCCTGGAGATCTTTATAACGAACGTTTGGTTCGTGATATACACCTTAGAATTAAAGAATTGCGATTCTTAAAAGAAAAAAGCCCCTTACAAGTGGAGTTCAGTGAAAAGTCCACAAAATTAGTATTAGATCTACAAGGAAAACAAGCCAGCCAATTTAATGGAATTGTTGGATTCATGCCGAACAATAAGGATGATGGAAAGCTGCTTGTTACAGGAGAAGCCAGGCTTAAACTGTTAAATTCCTTGGGTAATGGTGAGCTTATGGACATTAACTGGAGGAGCCTGAAACCAAGAACCCAAGACCTGAAAAGCCGTTTGGTTTATCCCTTTCTCTTTTCATCGCCATTTGGTGCGGATGTTCAATTTACACTCTATAAAAAAGACACGCTTTATATTGACCTTATTTCCAGTATTGGGGTTCAATATTTGCTCAGAGGGGGAAATTTCTTAAAGGCCTTTGCAAATAACAAAGAAACCCGCTTGCTGGGAGAGTATGTGTCCAGTCTCCCTTATGGCAATGTCCGAAGCACAATCTATGGGCTTGGTTATAAATCCCAAAAACTAGATTATTTGTATAATCCTAAAAAGGGATATGCCCTTTTGTTAGAATTAGGGGCCGGAAATAAAAGGATTAAATCTGATCCTGATTTAGATCCAGACTCAGTAGAACATAATTCCACTGAATTGGAAGGGAAATTTGCCTTGGACCTGTTTATTCCATTAACCAATAGAAATGTGTTGAATTTAGGGCTATCTGGTGGGTATCGATCTAGTAAATCAATGTTTGAAAATGAGCTATTTAGACTTGGAGGGATTTCCACATTAAGAGGATTTGATGAAGAATCAATTCTGGCATCCTTTTATTCTGTTTATACTTTTGAATACCGATATTTATTGGAGCAAAACTCATACTTATTCTTGTTTTTTGACGGCTCATATTATGAAAATGAAGTTGCCCAGATGAAAGGAGAAGACTGGACAGATCAACCAATTGGATATGGTGCTGGGATAAGTTTTGAAACTAAGGCTGGAATATTTAACATTAATTATGCATTAGGCCAGCAAAAAGGGAATCCGCCAGACATAAAGGCTGCAAAAATTCATTTTGGGATAGTGAATAGGTTTTAGCTAAGATTTCGATAATTGTTTTTGCTAACTTTACAATCTTAACAAAAAGAAGATGCCCTTAGAAATTACTATCATAGCCTTATCTCTCCTTGTCGGATTTTTATTGGGCTGGATAGTTAGTAGAAACAGATATGACAAGAAAGGAAATAATAACAGCGAAAATGTTTCAACAATTATTGAACTGAATAGAGAGATAGCCGCCAAAGACCAGAAAATAGAAGACTTAAATAATTCAATAGCAAAACAAGAGCAGAAACTCAAGTTAGAGTTTGAGAATCTTGCTGGAAAAATATTGGAGGAAAACAGCAAAAAATTTACAGAACAGAACAAAAGCGCCTTAAAGGACCTTTTGGATCCTCTTGGTATAAAAATGTCCGAATTTAAAGATAAAGTTCAAGAAACATATGTTAAGGGAACAAGAGAAAGGTCGGCCCTGACGGAGCAAATCAAAGGCCTGACGGAATTAAATAAAAAAATGAGTCAGGATGCTACAAACTTGACAAAAGCTCTAAAAGGAGACTCAAAGGTTCAGGGAGATTGGGGCGAATTTAAGCTTGAAATGATTTTAGAGAAAGCAGGCTTGGTTAGTGGAATTCATTATTCAGCACAACCCACCTATAAGGATGAAGATGGGTTATTGAAAAGGCCTGATTTTATTATAAAACTTCCAGAAGACAAGAACTTGATAATTGACTCTAAAGTTTCCTTAACAGCCTATGAGGCTTTTTGTAGTAGCGAACAGAAAGAAGAAAAAGACAGGTATTTAAAAGAACACCTAAGAAGTGTGAAGGGGCACATAAAAGAATTAAGTGCAAAAAATTATCAAAAATTATATCAAATAAATTCTCCGGATTATGTGTTAATGTATATTCCTATTGAGCCAGCTTTTATTATGGCGATTCAGAGCGACCCAGAGTTAATGGGATGGGCAGTAGAGAATAAGAATATTGTTTTGGTAGCTACAAGCACTTTGTTAGCTACTCTTTCTATGGTGTCGTCTATTTGGAAACAAGAAGATCAAAAGAGGAATGTAATAGAAATTGCTAGACAAAGTGGTGCCTTATATGACAAATTTGTTGGATTTTCGGAAGATCTCATAGATGTAGGGAAAAGAATGGATTCTGCAAAAAACTCTTATGAGGGGGCTATGAAGAAACTTGTTGCAGGCAAGGATAATCTTGTACGTAAAACAGAAAACATTAAAAAGCTTGGAGCCAAGACGCAAAAATCAATTCCAGATCCTCTCCTAAATCGTGCAGAAATAATAAGGGGAAACGGAAATGATCCTTCAGATGTTGATTCAATTGATTTAGATGAATGAAACAGAGTGCAATATTTTTTTTAATTATTATTCTTGCATCTTGCTATTCTACATCTAAAGTTAGCAATCAAAACCTGTCTTATTTATACTGGAAAGAGTCAAGCATTTTGCATCCTAAATGTAGGGCCTTTCATAAATCCGATTCTGTAACAGTCATTTATTGTCAAATTTCACCAAAAGAGTTGCTTTTCATCAGAGAAGACAGCAAGGGTAAATTTCTGTCTCACTACCAAATACATTATAATCTTTACCCTTCTTATGAATCAAAAGAATTGCTTGATAGTGCTGGGTTTAATTTTTTTTTGGAGAGGCCCAAAACAAGATCTGGGATAATCAATTCCTTTGAGATCAGCACTCCTAATGTTGGTAAATATTTGCTTGAAATTTTAACAACCGATGTAAAACGGAAACAAACTGCCAGAACTTATTTAAGTATTGATAAATCAACGATTAATAATCGGCAAACATTCATGGTTTGTGGTGATGAAGATAATTCGCCATTATTTAGAAACTATTTTCACAAGAAAGAAACTATTAAGTTCAAACACAATAATCCTGAACATGAAAATTATAGATTAAATTATTATAAACAAGACCACGACATAGCACCACCACCATTTTCAGTAATACAACAAAAACCAATAAACACTTTGTCAGATAGCTTTGCTGAAGTGAAGGTGCTAGAGGATGGAATGGCATACCTGAGTTTTGATAAACTTGGAACATATCATCTAAATTCCAATATGGGTAATGGTGAAGGGATTGCCTTCTTTCGATTTAGTGATGGTTTTCCTGGGGTCACAATGCCAGAAGAGATGATTGGGCCACTTCGCTACATTACAACAAAACGCGAATATTCTGAAATGAGTTTGTTTGATGATAAAAAGTTGGCAGTGGATAATTTCTGGCTAAATATTACTGGGAATCCTGACCGTGGAAGGAAGATGATAAAACAATTTTATACTAGAGTAACGGCTTCTAATATATATTTTTCTTCCTATCTTGAAGGATGGAAATCAGATCGTGGAATGATCTATATTGTTTATGGCCCCCCAGATGTAGTATATAGAAATACTAGTGCTGAGAATTGGATTTATGGTGAAGAAGGTAACCTAATGTCAGTTAATTTCACTTTCTATAAAAGGGATAATTCATTGAGTGATAACGATTATAGGCTTAATAGGTCTGCAATCTATAAAAATAGCTGGTATTTGGCTGTTGATGCCTGGAGACAGGGCATTATTTATTAGTATTATAGACAAAAGAATCAAAGGCGATTATATATGGGAAACTTCAGGCCAAAACCAGATAAAAATAGCGAACAGATGGTCTTTGGGATGAGGCCAGTCATTGAAGCAATCAACGCTGGCAAAGAAATTGAATATCTGATGATCCAAAACAACCTACTGGGGGAGAACTATTCTGAACTAATGCGCATCATAAAAAAAAATGAACAAACGTTTCAAAGGGTGCCGATTGAAAAACTTAATCGTATAACGAGACGCAACCACCAGGGTGTCGTCTGTTTTATCTCTCCAATTTCCTATACCAACCTGGAAGACATTCTGCCTTTTGTATATGAAAAAGGGAAAGATCCATTAATTGTTTTACTGGATGGGATAACAGATGTTCGAAATTTTGGGGCCATTGCAAGAACCGCTGAATGTGCTGGTGTAGACGGATTGGTAATTCCGGAAAAAGGAGGGGCCAGGGTAACTGCTGATGCAATTAAAACTTCTGCTGGAGCATTGAGTGAGATGGCCGTTTGTAAAACAAAATCCATTGAAAGCTCAATTCGGTTACTAAAAGAAAGTGGTGTGCAAATTATAGCGTGCTCTGAAAAAGGGGAGAAGAGCCTTTACGATCTTAAGTTTAATAAACCTACTGCCCTTATTCTTGGTGCAGAAGATAAAGGGGTATCACAATCGTGTCTTAATTTGGCCGATGAAATTGTTCAGATTCCAATCAAAGGAAAGATTGGTTCATTAAATGTGTCTGTTTCTGCCGGTGTAGCAATCTACGAAGTCCTAAGGCAGCGTGCCTAAAGACCTTTTGCCAAATTTGCCACAACAGTTTTCATGCAATCTGTTTCTTCAAATTCTGAGAATCCTTTATAAGCAATCGCTCGCTTTAATGCCCGCTTCAAATCAAATCCACTTTGGTCCTCGTGATAAAATAATCCTTTTGCTTCAAGCCTGTTCGCTAAATATTCTTGTTCTGTTTGACCAGGAGTGGGAACAAAAATCGCCTTGTTTCCTGTAACAGCCAGGTCCATGATGGTAGAATATCCAGGCCTGGAGAGTACTAGCTTTGAATCACTCATTGCTTCTTCCATTTCTTCAGTTTCTAGATGAGAATGAAAGATAAGACCGTTTTGTGATTCCAGGATGTCGCTATCAAGAGTTCCGTTAACCACAATAGTTTTGAGCTTATTCTGTTTCAATTGTGACAATACCAATTTCTCAAAGATAGTCCGTTGTGGCTCTGGCCCAGAAAGGGAAACCAACAAATCATATTGTCTGGATTTTTTGCTTTTCTTACCCAAAAACCTGGAAATTGGGCCAACATAGCGCATGTTAGAGTATTTGTATTTGTGTGATAAGTCACCCGAAAAATTATCTTTTCCTTCATGATCAGGTACCCAGCACTCATCATATTTCTTTATAAAAAACCCAGTTATTGCTCTTAATAAAGGCTCTAAGAACCTCAAACGTGATGAGCATTTAATCATAACCTGATGGGTGATAAATATGGAACGCACATTTTGGTTCCACATACCATAGCGATTGTCTGAGATAACCGCATCAATATTATTTTCTCTAATGATTGATTTTAATGCCTGATGCTCTTTAAATATTTCCCAAAAAATCTTAGGCGTTCCCAGAAAGATTTGAAAACCCATAGTCCTTTTACCTGTATATAATAAATTATAACCGGGAAGACTAATGTAGTGAAGGTTGGGGAATTCCTGCTTTAACAATTTTAAAGGCCTGCCATCAGCCGCAATAATCACTTCAACACCAGCACGAACCAGTTCTTTTATGATGGGAATACATCGTGTAGCATGGCCAAGACCCCAATTTAGCGGAGCTACCAAGACCTTTTTTATTGCCCTATGGTTTTTTGGATCTTTAATTCTCCAGCAGTTTTAAATTGAAGAAGAAACACTCCTTGCACAATTCCAGTATTTTTTGCATCAACAGTATAAGTGTAATCTCCCACTTTTTGATTCTCATTTATTAGGGTTGCAATAGTTTTCCCTGTTAAATCAAGTATTTCAATGCTAACTTCCTCAGGGGTGTTTAAATGATATTCTATTGTAAACCAATCAATAATAGGGTTTGGATAAATAGACAGATTGTTGAAAACAGATTCGTCTTCTTCAGGTATTGGGAAAGGATCTGTCGGAATGCCTGTGACTCCCAGGTCTTTTATAATGGTAAATTCATCCCAGGCGGTGCCTGACGTGTCAATAAAAAATGCATCAAGCTGATTGTCGTTGACCTCTATCAATAATGAACCAAGCCGGTAATCGTCAAAAATCATGAGCTCATGATTTAGAGGACCGTCACTAGTATAACTTCCTGTCTTAGCAGAACAGCCTACAACACAAAATACGCCGCCCTTATTGGCAAATGGACCGGATGTCATTTTTTGATAGGGTGCTCCATCTGATAATCTTCCGGTGCCACCATCCAAAATTGTAGAGTCTGGGGGATAGGGCCCACCTGTACCGTAGTTGCCATAAGTAAGGTATGAACGCTCATAATCATGGCTATGGCCAGCAAGTATCAAGTCAACACCGTGATTTTCAAGAATTGGAACGAATTGATCCCTCATCGCCCGCATGATAATGCCATCTACAATCTTAATAGGGTCCGATCCAGAGTAAGCTTCACTGTGCGTTCCATCTGCATAGGGTGTAGCATGAAAATAGGCGATAACCCAATCGGTGTTGGTATTGCTTGCCAGGTCATTTTCAAGCCATGTTACCATGGCTGGGCTGTGTGTAATTGTTATGTTTGGATAGAGTAGGAGGTCCATCGGAGTATAATTTTCTGAGTTGAGACATACAAAATGCACATTGCCGTAATCGAAGGAGTAAAACCCTTCATCACCACTTGCAGTGCCGCCAGCTTCGCCTGCAGTTGGCAGGGTGAATATGTCCAAATAATCCTGATTGTCTGATACAAAAGGGTGGGTTGAACCATAGTCGTGGTTCCCAAGAGCTGGCCAGGCTACAGTACGAGGTAATATAGTTGGGTACATGTCAAATACCCCAGTCTGATATTCCGCATCAGTCCCATCATCGTAAGCATTATCGCCAAGCCATACCCAAACATCGGTATGGTCATTATTGGTGTAGTTTAAATAGGCATCTCTCACAGCTGCCTGGTTGGTATTTCCTTCTCCCATATCCCCAACAGCCCAAATTCTTATTGGATCTATTGACCCTACTACTGGTGAAGTTTGAAAATATTGGCCACTATCTGGTCCTGACAAGAGGTCAGTAGAGCTTCCAATGGCATAAAAATAGCGGGTGCCGGTTTGAAGTCCTGTTATGTTTAATTCATGTTCTGTAGTCGCGCTTGCATCAATCACTGAAACCATAGTAGCGATATCCAATTGCGTTCCATACCAAACTTTTGTATCAGAACTAATGTCTGTCCTCCACCGTACAACAACACTTGAACTTGTGCCGAGATTAAGGTAAGGGCCTCTTGTAATAATCGGAGTTTGGGCAGCAACGTCATATATGGTCATTGATGCAAGTAGCGTTATTGTCAAGGCTGTATTTCTCATTCTGTATCTAATTAGCTGGGGATAAAGGTACAAAAAAACGACAAACATAACCAGACGGTAACAGGACATATGGGACAAAAATTATATTGCTTAATTTCGACGCTTATATGCTTTCTTTAGATGGAAAAACGAAATAAAATCATTGTATTCTGGCTGATGACGGGTGCTCTTCTCGTTTTTGGAATGGTAATGATAGGAGGTATTACCAGGCTTACTCATTCCGGACTTTCCATTGTTGAATGGAAACTGATTATGGGCGCTATACCACCGATGAATGAGCTGGAATGGAAGCAAACTTTTGAGAAATACCAGGACTTTCCAGAGTATAAACTGATAAATAAAGACTTTGCTCTTGAAGAGTTTAAATCCATTTTTTGGTGGGAGTATATTCACAGGCTTTTGGGAAGATTGATTGGGCTAATATTCTTGTTGCCCTTTTTGTTTTTTCTGATAAAAAAATGGCTTGATCCTCCTTTGGTTAAAAAGTTGTCAATTATGTTTCTTCTTGGAGGGTTTCAAGGGTTTCTGGGATGGTATATGGTGAAAAGTGGCTTGGCAGACAATCCTTATGTGAGCCATTACAGGCTAGCCATTCACTTAATTACAGCAACTATTTTATTTGGCTATATCCTTTGGGTAGCTCTGGCTATTTGGGAAAAGGATGAGATTCCTGGAATAGATGTTCCGGCACCCATAAGAAGACTTTCTATGGGATTATTGGCCTTTGTTTTATTACAGATTATCTATGGTGGCTTTGTTGCAGGGCTTAAAGCTGGCTTGGTATATAATACCTTTCCGAAAATGGGAGAGGAATGGTTTCCTTCTGCTATAACAACATTAGAGCCATTGTTAGATAATTTTATTATAGGCCTCGCAGGGGTTCAATTTCTTCATCGGTATTTTGCATATATGGTTGCAATCCTTGTTCTCTGGATCTGGATGCTTGTACGAAAACATAAGCTTAACAGGGTTTATATGAAAGCCTTTAATGCAGTATTTCTGGTGCTGATCATTCAGTTTACCTTAGGCGTGTTGACTTTGATCAATTCTGTGCCAATTTCTTTGGCGGTTATGCACCAAGCTATGGCGATGATTCTGGTTGCAACGATCGTTTATTGGTTGTCGCTCCTTTATCCTAATAAATCACAATCTTTTTTATAATAATTTGAGGCTGCTGATTTAATGTCTCAAGCCGGAGGTATAAAATGCCAGGTCCGAATTTGCTTAGGTTTAGATTAATCGTTTCTTGTGGGGTTGTATTTTCCATAAAAAAGACACTTTGGCCAAGCAGATTTCTTACTTCAACCTTGAATTTATGAAGGTTGCTTTTCAGATCAATTGTAAATGTCCCATTATTTGGATTTGGATAAACCGAAACATTCTCTATAGAGGATACTTGAGCCACGGTAACATAATCGTTGACTATATACGTTTCAGCATGGATGCACCCAAGTGAATCGGTAATTGTAACCGTATAATTTCCAGCTACCAGGCCACCCAGGTCTTCTGTACTAGCTCCATTGTCCCAAGAATAGGTAATGGGGTTCGCACCTCCTGTTACCGTTATATTTATTGCTCCAACTCCTGTTGAGCCTGTATCGTCCGTTATGGAAACACTTGATAATATTTGTTCACTTTGGTATAATGTTGTTGAAGTAATCACGTCACATCCATTATTGTCTGAAACGGTTACAGAGTAAGTTCCTGCACCTATATTGTTTAAGTCTTCGGTTGTATCACCAGAGGTCCAATTAAAAGTGTAAGGCAATACTCCACCTGAAAGGGTTAGGTCAATGGCCCCATCCAAATTTCCATAACAAGCTATATCAGAGGTCAAAACACTTAGCGATGGAGCACCGACATTAATTATTTCTACAGAATCCATAAGTGTATATCCCAATTTATCACTAATAGTTACATGATACCATCCGATAGAAAGCCCTGTGGCACTATCAGTTGTTTGTGTGCTAGGGTCGTTCCACACATAGGTATAAGGCAATACACCACCAGTTACATTGGAAACTGCTATGCCATCAGAGCCAGAACAGGATGCATTAACTCCTGATATGCTTATCGCCATGTCATTATTAATAGCTTTTAATTCCAGATCATCAAAATAAAAACCATCTTCTTGGGTCCAATTATCACTTTTTAGGCTAAATTGGATTAAGATGCTTTGGCCGGCATAGTCGTTTAGGTCTAATGTTTCATATACCCAGTTAGATTGAAATCCATCATATACCGGATTACCTGGATCTTGGTATCCACTGCCGGGCTTTGTATAATTTCCGCATAGTGGACTCCAGGAGGAGCCTCCATCACTTGAAGCAGATACCTGGGTGTAATCATAGCCAGGCTCAATTTCCCATCTCCCATAAAATGATAGATGGGCTTTCATTACAGATGTTAGGTCCAATGGGTTGCTAAGAGTAATAATCGCAGTAGTATTATTTGAGTAATCTCCCGAAGGGGAGTCGGTTATTGATCCTGAGGGTGAATAAAAAACAGTATTGCTAACACCCCAGGGGCTTGTGTTCCAATTATTAATGTTGTCACCATTATCAACAAAGAGGCTATTAAGCTGTCCATATACTTTAGTAATCGTATCTGAATTGACAAACAGTCCATTGTCAACATTTATTAAAAAGCGAAATTCCTGACCTAAAGAAATTGCTGGATCAAGTTCGTAATAGAGAGAATCGGTTAGTTTCTCCAAAATTGATAAAGAGTTAAAAAC
Source organism: Flavobacteriales bacterium (assembly GCA_012965625.1). GTDB lineage: Bacteria > Bacteroidota > Bacteroidia > NORP154 > NORP154 > UWMA-0041. The sequence goes on from DTSC01000331.1 coordinate 29,486, forward strand.
TTTTGGAGTTCCAATCATCGTAATCAACGTATCCAATGGAGTAATGGTAACAGTAAATGTGGAGGGGCTATCAAGGCCCAGACGTTGAATAGAAAATGGGAAATAACCCACTTTTGAAGTGATATAATTAGGAGAAAGCTCTTCCGCCATCCCAAATTTGCCTGCTAAACGTGCCATACTTAAATTTTGCCATATATTTTCCTTGCCTTGGGGGATAATTCTAGTTGAGGGTGGCCAAAAACCATCTGAAGCAGTTCCTACTTCAGGTGTGCAGGCGAATATTTTTCCCTTGGAAATTTGTTCTCCATACATCCAATCATCCGAATCTCCGTTTACGATATATCCCACGGTCTGGTCTCCTGTGCCGAAGGTGTAATTATTATATCTGATCATTATCTTTGCATATTCTACGAAAAGGGCAGAGTCTGGGGTGAATAATGAATAGTCATAGCCCCAGGGATAGATAAATAAGTTGCCATAAGTATGATAGTTTAATGTAATTCTGATATTATGTTCTTCAGTAAAGAACTTGACTGCTTGTGTTTCTATCTCTGAAAATGCTGATGTTCCCCTATAGGTATTGGAGTTTGTGTTTGGTGAAGATCCATTGTCATCATATCCCCAGTTATATCCATAATTTCTGTTCAGGTCAATACCAAAAGTTCCATCGCCATTATCTCTTCTGTTTTTCCTCCACATGCCTCCTCCGTTAGGGTCTTGTGTTTCATTATAAACATAGCCATCAGGATTCACCATAGGGATAAAATATAGTTCAGTATTGTTGATTAGATTAGCTATTGAGGAATCACTTGCATAATTTTCGAGAAGGTAATACATATAGAATATAAGCTGAGATAGGCTTCCAGGCTCTCTTGCATGATGCAATGCTGTATATAAAACTTCCGGCTCATTCTCGTCAATATCAGGATTGTCAGATATTTTCAACCAATATATAGGCCTTCCTTCTACTGTGCTAAAGGTGTCAATAGGTTGCCTTGTTGTTATTAAGGTAGGGTATAATAAGGCCATTGTATCTACATGAGCTAAAAACTCTGCATAGGTAAAGAACCCGCCCATAGAACCTAAAGAAAATCCATTTGGAACAGCATAATCAGGGGCCGAGTTCCCACAACTTACAGAGGCCATCAATTGTTCATTTGCGGATAGCTTTTTTGTTTCGTTGTTTCTGGAACGATAATATTCACGGACGTCTTCAATTACAATAGTGTGCTTTATTTTATGTTGTATGAGTATTCCAATCTCATCTTTGCTTAAATCAGTAATTAGGTATTGCATAGGCTTGAGCTCTCCATGATCTACAGGAATTCCAAGCGATGAGATTTTTAATATCCCATTTTCAGAGAGATCAATTTTTACTTTGGAGTAATCTTGATTCTGGGAGAAACTATTGTTAATTGAAAGTAGTATAAGAACAATTGAAATGATCAGTTTTTTAATATACATTGACCTGAGAATAAAATTTTAATCTTGCAATATCGGAAAATAAACACAAAAAGATTTATGAGACAGCTATTTTTCAGGTTCTTCAAACCATTTGAAGGTTTCTATAAGATGGTAAATATCAGATTTAACAAAAGAGATGACTGGTGCCAAGGAGTCATTTCTTGGAACTACGTTAAAGTAAAGTGCCCCCCTGATAAAATGTTTTGTGCTATCCGTAAGGAAAAACTGAATACTTGAAGCGGTATTCAAGCCATCAATTTGATAAATTATACCATGAACCTGATCCTTTTTCCTTTCAATTTTTTCCTCATTGATTGAGTGTGCCTTGATGGTGTGCTTATAAGCAAGAGACCTTGAATCCTCTAAATATTTTTCTAGCTTATTGCTATTATTAGGTTGGAGGTTTTCAGTCATGTCAAAATAGCTCAGGTGCAAAGTCCCCTTAAACTTGGGGAATTCAATATTTATCCAGCAGGGCATACTATTGCTACCTTGATGCTTAATTGCCAGAGAATATTCTGGGTATTTAAATGTAAACGGACAATCAGAATGATAGTCCTGAAATTTTTTTTCAGGGAAGTTGATCCTGAAAAACCCATTCGGCCTTGGAGTAAAATCTTCTTCACATCCTTGAAAAATGAAGAATGCCAAGAACATCAAAGGCCAACAAGTTGTTTTTTTAAACCTCTTTTTTATCATCAATGATAGTCACTTTAACTCGTTTCACTTTTCTTTTATCAGCTGATTCCACAGTTAATAGATACTTTTCAAAAGTAATTTTTTCGTTTTTAACAGGAATTCTCCCTTCTAATTCAATAATAAAGCCAGCCAAAGAGTCAGACTCTCCTTTGGCTTTTTCAAAGGAACTTCCGTCAATATCTAAAATACGATAAAGGTCATTTAATGCCGTCTTTCCATCCATTACATAGTTGTTGGAATCCAATTTAGAATAGATTAATTCATCAACGTCATATTCATCACTGATCTCACCTACGATTTCCTCTATTATGTCTTCCAAGGTCACGATTCCCGAAGTGCCACCATATTCATCCACTACAACAGCCAGATGAATCTTTTTATCTTGAAATTCTTGCAGTAAGTCATCAATTTTTTTGTTTTCGGGAACAAAAAATGGCGGCCTTATCATGGGCTTCCATGGTACGTCAGGCTCACTCACAACAATATTGGCTTTGCTTTTAAATTCTAAATGGGGTAATAAATCTTTAATGTATAGAATGCCTAGAATCTTGTCAAAAGTATCCTCATAAACTGGAATTCTTGAATATCCGCAATCCAGGATGATCTTAATTAAATCCTGAAAAGAAGTATTATGTTCAATGGCAGTGACATCAGTTCTCGGTTTCATTATTTGCTTTACATCCGTACTCCCAAATTTCACAATCCCTTTTAATATGTCTTCTTCTTCTAGTTCGTCTTCAGAGGTCAGGTCAAGGGCGTCCGCGAGCTCATCAACGGATATGTTGTGTTTCTTTTGTTTTATCTTATCATGTATAAACGAGGTTGATGAGATTAAAAGTAAGCTTATCGGACTCAATAGTTTTCCAAGAAATGATATGGGATAGGATGTAACTTCAGCTAATCTTATAGGATTATGTGTGGCATAAACTTTAGGGATTATTTCTCCGAAAAGAAGAATTAAAAAAGTAACTACTACAACCTGGATAAAAAAACTCAGTAGTGGATTTTCTGAAAAACTCAGGAGATTTACATTGATGTAAGTGGATATAATAACTATTGCAACATTGATAAAGTTGTTAGAAATCAAGATGGTTGCCAATAATTTCTTGGGATTTGCAAGTAATTTTAAAATCAACCTTGAATTACCGCTATCCTTTTCATTAAGCAGTTTTTTTTCAGAGGGGTCAATAGAGAAAAAAGCAACCTCCGAACCAGAGATAAAGGCAGAGCAAATCAGCAATACACCAATGGCCAGTAATGAACAGGCAATTTCCAAAGTTAAGCCTTGAAAGAAGCCAATCTCAGTAAACAAAAGAGAATGAATAATCCAATCTCCACTTTTTAGAACTTCCAAATTGTTGAGTTGTATTAATATGAATTGCTGTTTAAAGCGAATTGACCAACTTTCATTTTAATTGTAAAGGCAGGTTTTCTTAAAATGGAAGATCATTAACAGGGTTCTCTGGAGGGTTTTCAGAAGGATTTTCAGAAGGATTTTCATCTATAATTGTGGTGTCATTTGATGCTTGTGAATTATCCTTTCTTTCAGTAAGCATAGTCATATTATCAGCAATTACATCCGTTGTGTATCGCTTGTTGCCATCTTTGTCATCCCATGATCTTGTCCTTAATCGCCCTTCAATATATACTCGGTCACCTTTTTGTAAATATTTTTCTGATATTTCTGCAAGCCCTCTCCATAAAACTACATTATGCCATTCAGTATGTTCCTTTTTCTCGCCATTTCTGTCTTTCCATGTTTCGTTTGTGGCTACAGGGAATTTAGCAACGGGCACTTTGCTCTCAAGATATTTTACTTCCGGATCTTTTCCTAAGTTTCCTATTAGAATTACTTTGTTAACACCTGCCATGATATAAGTTTTTAAAAAGGTTATAAATCACAACAAATTTAACGAATTTGATTAAATACAGAAAGGGAATAATTTATTAAATTAAAATTATATCCACTTAATTTTATTTGAGGCAATTATTTACAGATATGTTATCAATATAAGTTTCAATCAACTTTGACATGGGATAATTTTTTATCTCTGACTGTTTTATCTTCCTTAATTCCTTGATTTTTACAGGACCCTTGGATTTAATTACCCAAAAACGAGCAAAAATTGTTTGATGGGTTAGCTTATGACAGTAAACCTTTGAAGCATTTTTTAGAACGATTCCTTTGGAAAATAGGCGCATCCATTCTTTTGTAGACATAATTTCCTTTCTGTTTAAAACCTTGTCTGATTCAATTAGCAAGGGTTCATATAGATTTTGCCAAATATCTTTTTTCGTCCGTTTTTGAAGGAAAAAGCTGTTATTGTCATTGATCATCATGTAATTAAAATAACGAATTCTAATTGAAACCTTTTTGCTCCTTTTGGGTAGCTGATTGATCACATTCTTGTTATAAGCATGGCATTGGGCTTTGAAAATACATTTATTGCAATTTGGAATACCTGGGACGCATTGCAGTGCTCCAAATTCCATCATAGCTTGATTAAATAGTCCTGGCTGTTTTACATTAATAAGAATACTCAGTTTGTCTGAAAAAATCTTTTTGCCAGCTGGGGAATCGATATCATCATAAATTCCAAAAACTCTTGAAATTACTCGGTATACATTTCCGTCAAGTACCGGATAAGGCTTTCCATAACAAAAGGATGAAATAGCTGCAGCAGTATAAGTGCCAACTCCTTTTAATTTAAGGATATCATGATAGTCTGTTGGAAAGTGGCCATTTCTTTTTGTTGTAATTTGTTTCGCAGTAGTATGTAGGTTTCTTGCCCTTGAGTAGTATCCTAATCCTTGCCATAATTTCAATACCTGGTTTTCCTCTGCAATTGCCAGTTTTTGGATAGTTGGAAAGGCCTTTAAAAAATTATGGTAATAAGGAAGTCCTTGATCCACCCTTGTTTGCTGAAGAATGACCTCAGAAATCCAAATTTTATAAGGGTCTTTAGTTTCACGCCATGGTAACTTTCTCAAATTTTTTTGATACCATGGAATTATCTGATTTGAAAACCACATTCTCTATCCTTTACTATTAGGTTTAATATTATAATGTATATTTGCACGCATTAAAATTACTTATTTAAACACAGAACGAATGACTAAAGCGGATATCGTTAATGAGATTTCCTTAAAAACAGGGATTGAAAAAATTGCAGTTCAGACAACTGTTGAAGCTTTTATGAATGAAGTGAAAAATGCAATGTCAAATGGCAAGAATGTATATCTGAGAGGGTTTGGTAGTTTTGTGATAAAGAAAAGAGCGGAAAAAACAGGGAGGAACATTACAAAAAATACCACACTGATTATTCCTGCTCATAATATACCTGCGTTTAAACCGGCTAAAACCTTTGCAATTAAGGTGAAGAATAACGTGCCGGCATAATAACCTTTCAGGTTTGTTGTTATGATTACAATTTCAAAAAACCAACGATTTGTTTTTATTGGTGCTATCGTGCTTTTAATAGGCATTATGGTTTTACCAAGGACGGTCGGTTTGGATAATAGCAATAACACAACAACACTTAAAAAGAATGAAGGAGCGTTTGAAATGCAGGTTGAAAAAGGAATATCAACAACTTTAAATAGTGAGGCTCCTATGCAGGGTATTATGATGTTAAGGGATGTTTTGGATAAAGATCCTGATAATGTGAAAGCACATTACGCTTTAGGCGTGCTGTCTGTTATTTCGATGCAATATGATAAAGCAAATGAGCGTTTCAGGAAAGTTTCAGATATTATAGACCTAGATCAAGATGCAGCTAGATTCTTAGCAGAGGTATATGTGAAGGAAGGAAAAAAACCCATGGTTATTGAATCATTAAATAAATTTATTGCCTTAGCTGATGATGAAGTTGTCATTAAGCAGGCAAAAGAACTAATCAATGAATTAAAAAACATTTAAATCGTTTGTTATGCCAAGCGGAAAAAAGAGAAAAAGACATAAAATGGCTACCCATAAACGCAAAAAGCGTTTGAAGAAAAATAGACATAAGAAGAAAGTATAACTACGTTGTATTTGGCACAATCGTTTGCCTAATCAGGTTAATAAATACCATTTCGGTTCTCTTCAGTTCAATCTTTTTACTTAAATACAGTAAATGATTGACCATAGCTTAGCATACAAGTAAAAACACTTGTTGTGAACAAAGATCTTTATATTGACTCCACTTCGTCTGTTGATGTGCAGATGGCACTGATGGAGGATAAAAAACTGGTAGAATTAAATCAGGATGATGGCGATCATCGCTTTTCTGTAGGTGATCTGTATCTTGGTAGGGTTAAAAAAGTAATGGCTGGATTGAATGCGGCCTTTGTAGATATAGGTTATGAGAAAGATGCCTTTCTGCATTATCTCGATCTAGGCCCTCAATTTAAATCTCTTTCAAAATTTGTTAAAAGCGGAATGTCCAATCAAACTATTGGGCCATTGTTTGAGAACTTGTCATTTGAGAAGGAGATTGATAAAAACGGAAAAATTACCAAAATCTTAGCTGCAAACCAGAATGTATTGGTGCAAATTGTTAAAGAGCCCATTTCAACAAAAGGCCCCCGAATTGGTTGTGAGCTTTCATTGGCAGGTAGATTCCTGGTTCTTATTCCCTTTAATGATAAGATTTCCATTTCTCAAAAAATAGCAAGCCCAGAAGAGAGAAACCGGTTAAAGCGTCTTATCCAGAGCATAAAGCCTAAAAATTTTGGAGTCATTGTTAGAACGGTTGCGGAGAACAAAAAGGTTGCAGAGTTAGATACTGATTTGAGTGACCTTGTAAAAAGATGGAAAACATGTTATGAACTTTTGAAATCTGCAAAGCCACCGAAGAAAGTATTGGGAGAAATTAGCAGGACTTCGGCCATGCTTCGTGATATACTGAATGCCTCCTTTAACAGCATTTTTGTGGACGACAAAACGCTATATGAAGAGATGAGATCATATATCAAATCAATATCTCCTGAGCAAGAGAAAATCGTTAAGTTTTTCAGTGGTAAGACTACCATTTTTGAGCATTTTGGTATTGATAAGCAAATCAAGTCTTCTTTTGGAAAATTTGTTACCATGAAAAGCAGGGCATACCTTGTTATTGAACATACTGAAGCACTTCATGTAATTGATGTCAATAGTGGCAGCAGATCTAATTCTGATGCTGATCAGGAAACCAATGCTCTTGCGGTTAATCTTGATGCTGCAGAGGAGATTGCTAGGCAGCTAAGGTTGAGAGATATGGGGGGCATAATAGTAGTTGATTTTATTGATCTATATTCTTCTGAAAACAGGAAAAAGCTTTATCAAAAACTTAAGGATGTAATGGCCGATGATAGGGCAAAGCATAAGATTCTACCGCCTAGTCGATTTGGCTTAGTTCAAATTACAAGACAAAGAGTCAGGCCAGAGATGAATATTGCGACAGCTGAAAAGTGCCCCTCATGTAATGGAACCGGTGAAATTCAACCCACCATCTTGCTGATTGATACTATTGAACAAAACATCAACTATCTTTTTCATGAACAAAATGAACCCTCATTAATGGTATGTGTTCATCCTTTTGTGGAAGCGTTTCTTACAAAAGGGGTGGTGTCAATTCAAAACAAATGGTTTCTCCGATATAAAAAAAGGGTGAAGGTAAAATCCGTTTCTTCTTATCACTTAACTGAGATTAGGTTCTTCAACAAGAATGAAGAGGAAATTAAGACCTGATCAATTTTTTGTAATAAAGAAGCTGAGGAATTATTGAGCATAGGATAAAAGCACCCATGATCAAAAACGTGTAAATAACGTTGTTCTCATTGGTGAAGAAGGGGGCGGTAAACAATGAAATAAGGATCAAGCGGAAGAGTACGTTTGTCATTCCAAAAACACTTCCCGTCCTTCCTATTACGTTATTTGGAATATTCTCAAACAACCAGGTCATTCTTAAGATCCGTATCCCTGCATTGCTCATTCCGATAAAGAAAAGGCCGATGAAAAAAATCAGGATATTGGTGTTCTCTATAAAATAAAAGTAAAAGCCAGCCGTGAGCAACGACATTGTAATTATGGCTACAACCGAATGGGTTTTTTTTAAAACCCAATGTATTCCAATTCCGGCCAGAATGGCTCCAAAAGCAAAAAACCCATCTGATATAGCATAAACTCCAGCCCCACCGCCCAGATGGTTGTTTATGTAAATGGGGGCTATATAGAAACCAATTACCAAAACCGTAACAAATACGGCAAATGTTGAGACCCCAAAAAGGAAGATGATTTTATGTTGCATTAAATAATTCAAGCCATATTGAATCCTAACCATAATGGAGCCCTCTTCTTTTTCCTTTCCAGCAATCCGTTGATATTTCATCATTGAAATAAGAACAAAGGCCAGGACATAGGTGATGCCATCAAGCATAAAGATCTCATGCAAGTCCCATTTTTGGATCGTAAAGGGCCAATTAAGGTCAGTGCCAAACAGTTCCAGCGAACCGAGATCGGGCCCCGCTAAAAGGAGTGCCGCCATTCCGCCTCCCAACATATTGGTCATTTGTCCTTGTATTTCAATATAGGAGGTTATCTTTCCGTATTGATGAGGTTCTGTAATTTCTTGTGCAAAAGCATACAGGTTCGGATAATGGATGGAGTACACAAAATAGGTGGTGGCAAAAACAAGTGCTGCTAAATAGTAATGAATGCCCCCTGCCATATATCCGGAAATGGAAACCGACAATAATATGATGCTGCCTGTCGCACAGAGGGCCATAAAGATCCGTTTTCGATTGTACTTGTCTATTATCGAGCCCGCCAGCAAACCCCAAAACAGGGAAAGAAAAGTGATGCTTGCGTAAAGGACTCCAAAAAACGCGGGCATTCCAAGCACTGAAGTAAAATGCCAGGGTATTGCGATCATGCTGATTCCTTGCGCAATGCCTGAAACAGTGTTGGCAAGAAACAAAAAGAAAATCGCTTTCTGGTTTTTCATAAATTAGCCTTTTCTAAACGCTGTAAAATTTTGGACAAAGCTAAAGGGAATTTAATAGGGATTCTAAAATTGAAAATTTAGATACCAACCATTCGCCAAAAGCATTAAACGGACAGATGAATAAAATTAAAAAGGTCATTGGCACCGCAATATTTTTAAGAAAAGCGCGGCATTATTGTGCTTATCGTGAACGCTGCCATAAGGAGGTGTATTCCAAATTATTGGAATGGGGGTCTAGCTCCAAATTGTCAGAGGAAATTTTAAGTGATCTGATTACATCAGGATTCGTTAATGAAGAACGATATGCAAAGCATTATGCTGGGAGTAAGTTTAGGCAAAAAAAATGGGGCAAGGTTAAAATTAAGCGGGAACTCCAAAAAAGGCATATAAGTGAATATTGTATTGCAATGGGGATGAAGGAAATTGAAGAAGAAGATTACCTGAAAACGTTAAAGCAGATAATCGAAAAGAAAAAAACAGAATTTAGATCAGATAAACTTGGGCTTCGTAATAATAAAATAGGAAAATATTGTATTCAAAAAGGTTTTGAGCCAGCGCTAGTTTGGGAAGAACTGAAGCAAGCTAGCTAATATTGGGTAAAAACCATTGATTCAAAGCGAGTTTGATTTTAAGATTGTATTTTTGGCTGATATAATTTCCAGAATCTATGATAACGAGAATAAGTACAATCCTGATTATATGCTTTTTTGTCTCTTCTGCCATTTCTCAAAACACCCTGTTTTTCCAGAACAATACGGGCATTGATTACATTGTGCAGATTGAACAAGGGGGTAATGTTACGATGGATACGAACCAATGGAGCCAATTTATATATCTGGAAACGGCATGGAACTTCAAAGATGCTCTTATTGACATAAATGTGGATACTGCTATTAGTAATGGAGACACCATAGATTTTATGATAAACCTTATCTCAGGATTAGATACAATAGCCCTGAAGGTTCGTTTTGTGGGGGTAAATTCAACAACAACCTGCTTTTATTCGGCTTCAGGAGATTCTTTTTCTCACCCTTGGAGCTCTGATGGTTATTTTCATAGCCAACAGATTATCATAAACGGCGTAGAGATGACCCTGAAATATAAAATTGAAGTGGACGTCGATGATGGGCAGGACAATGTTGTTTTTGCATTGCAGGAGAACTTCTATTATTCATTGGATTCTGCAGATTTTTCAGATCCATATGTGATAAATGTGATGGCTTATAATATCCAGCATATGCCTTTAATTACAGATAATTTTTATGAGAGGGGCGTTTTTTTGCCACCCCTGTTTTCTCCTTACCAGGATGTTGTAATATTTGAAGAGCTTTTTAGTGATTCCTCCAGAAGCAATTTTGTGACTCCAGCCATGCTTGCAGCTGGGTTTTCTTATTATACTACTATTTTAAATGATACTGCCCTGACTTCTATTAACACCACTACTAATGGAGGAGTGATTATCTATAGCAAATGGCCAATTGAGCTTGAGGCAGAATATAAATATGCAAATTGCTACGGACTCTTGTCTAACGCATCTGATTGCCTTGCAAGCAAGGGGATAAAATATGCTAAGATCAACAAGCTCGGTCAATTTTATCATGTTTTTGGAACCCATATGGAAGCAGGTGGAGGCACAGAAGATGTGCAAGTTAGAAAAGAACAGTATGGTGAAATGAGGGACTTTATTTCTGATCAGGGTATACCTACAGACGAAGCGGTTATATTTGCCGGAGATTTAAACACTGGCCCAACTGACGGGCTTGAGTACGATGCAATCCTAGATAGTACTAATCCAATAATTCCCCTGCATATTGGATATTATGAATCAACATTTTCCTATGGAGATACGGGAAGGATCATTGACCATGTATGGGGTATGTCAGACTATTTGCTGCCTGTTTCAGCATATAACTCAGTTTTTACCTTTAGAAGTGTGGATAGCATTATGTGGGACATATTTGATTTTAGTGACCACCGGACAGTAATAGGACGGTTTGTTTATCCCAATATCCAGCCAGATAATATTGACACTAACTTATGTGAGGGGGATTCTCTTACGTTGAATATTGCAGCGAACGGTATATTGAACTATCAATGGCAACAAAATGGAAATCTTATTGTCGGTGCTACCTCGAATTTCCATAACATTAATAATCCGTCTGCGAGCTCAATTGGTGTTTATTCCTGTGATGTTATAAACACCCCAATATTTGGAGGTGAAAATGATGTGCTGACTCAGATGTTTTATCCTGATGGGCCTATAACATACATCCAATCGTTTTCCTATAATATCGCAACAATAGGTTTTCAAAACCCTTGTGGCGTAGGTTGGCAAGAGCAAATTGAGGACAAACAATCTTTTAAAGTTGTCCCAAATATAAACCATGGCCGGTTTAAGCTGGAGATTAAATTAGGTCTGTTGAATGCAGAAGTATATATATATAATTCAATAGGGCAGATTGTTGATGAAAGAATTGTTCATGATAAAACCATTGAGTTTAATATTTCAGGTTTGCAATCAGGAGTATATTGGGCTTTGCTAAAAAATTCAAAAAAGGCATTGGTTCAGAAATTTATTATCTACTAACATTAATTTTAAGACCTTATGATCGCAAGTGACCAACTAAATGATCTCAAGGAGCGCCTGGATGCGTTGAGGAGGTATCTTTGACATTGATGGTAAGCTTCAGAAGATATCAGAAGAGGAAATAATTACTCATGAAGCTGGGTTTTGGGATGATGCTAAAAAGGCCGAAGTTTTTCTGAAAAAGATTGCAAAAAAGAAGCTATGGACCAATTCCTTTAAAGAAGCCGTCGACAGCTATGATGATCTGATGGTTTTAGTTGATTTTCAGCAGGAAGGTGAGGCTGAAGATGATGAGATACAGGAACAGCTTGATCTATGCTTAAAGCATGTTGAAGACCTGGAGTTCAAGAATATGCTATCTGGAGAGGAGGATGGACTTAATGCAATCCTGCAGATCAACTCAGGTGCTGGTGGTACAGAAAGCCAGGATTGGGCTGATATGCTTTTGAGAATGTATATTATGTGGGGAGAGAAAAATGGCTGTATCGTCAAACAGCTGGACCATCAACCTGGAGATGGCGCAGGAATAAAATCAGTTACGATAGAAATAGATGGAGATTTTGCTTTTGGGTATCTGAAAGGTGAGAATGGCGTACACAGGCTCGTTCGAATTTCTCCTTTTGATTCAAATAAAAAGAGACACACATCCTTTGCCTCAGTTTTTGTCTACCCACTATTAGATGAAGGCATTGAGATTGAAATCAATACAGCAGATATTTCCTGGGAAACATATAGGTCTGGAGGTGCTGGGGGCCAATCCGTTAACAAGATTGAAACTGCTGTAAGGCTAAGACATGCGCCTTCAGGCATTGTAATTGAAAACTCTGAATCTAGATCTCAGTTGGACAACAAAAACAAAGCCATGCATTTGTTGAAGTCACAGCTCTATGAACAAGCCTTAAGGGAGAAACAGGCGGAGAAAGACAAGCTGGAAAGCACCAAGAAAAAGATAGAATGGGGTTCGCAAATACGGAATTACGTGATGCACCCTTATAAAATGGTAAAAGACCTTAGAACGAATCATGAAACTTCTAATGTGCAAGGAATCATGGATGGTGAATTAAACGAATTTATCAAAGCATACCTGATGGAGTTTGGTTCAAAATAACAATATTAATTCCTACATTTACACCTTGAATTCAAAGCGCAATATTTTTTTTTAAATTCATGAAGATATATCACAATCCCCGCTGTAGAAAAAGCCGTGAAACTCTGGCCATCATCAATGAAAAAGGCGTGCCCGTGGAGGTTATTGAGTATCTAAAAGAGGTGCCTACAGCGAATGATTTAAATGACATTTTAAATAAATTAGGAATACCTGCAGACCAACTTCTTAGAAAAGGGGAGAAAGTTTATAAAGAGAACTTTCAAGGAAAGAATATGTCCAATGACCAATGGGTTAAGACGATGCTTGATAATCCCGTTTTAATTGAAAGGCCAATTGTTGTTACAGAGGAGAAAGCAATCCTTGGTAGGCCACCCGAGAATGTACTTGAACTATTATAAGCGAACATTATGGAATATAGAATTGAAAAAGACACTATGGGGGAAGTAAAGGTTCCCACAGATAAATATTGGGGAGCTCAAACAGAGCGATCCCGAAATAATTTTAAAATTGGCGGACAACATATGCCACAGGAAGTTATTCATGGATTTGCATATCTAAAGAAGGCTGCAGCCCTGACGAACCAGGAGCTCGGAGTCCTTGAAGAAGAAAAGTCCGACCTTATTGCCCAGGTGTGTGATGAAATACTAGAAGGGAAGCTTGATGACAATTTCCCTTTAGTTGTTTGGCAGACTGGTTCGGGTACGCAGTCAAACATGAATGCCAATGAGGTCATTGCCAATAGGGCGCACGTTATTCAGGGCAATAAATTAGGTGAAGGAAAAACTTTCATTCATCCTAATGATGACGTAAATAAATCACAATCATCAAACGACACCTTTCCGACAGCCATGCATATAGCGGGATATAAAATGATCTTGGAAACTACAATACCAGGGGTAGAGATGCTTAGAGATACCTTGTTCAGCAAGGCAGATGAATTTAAGAAGGTCGTAAAAATTGGAAGAACTCACCTTATGGATGCAACGCCCTTAACGCTGGGGCAGGAATTTTCGGGCTATACGTCTCAGCTAGATCATGGCCTGAAAGCACTTAAAAATACACTGCCACATCTGGCTGAGCTAGCGTTGGGAGGAACAGCTGTCGGAACGGGGATTAATACCCCTAAAGGTTATTCTGAATTGGTGGCTAAGAAAATAGCGGAATTAACAAGACTTCCCTTTGTTTCAGCGGAGAACAAATTCGAAGCATTAGCTGCCCATGATGCTATTGTGGAATGCTCAGGAGCCTTGAAACAGCTTGCAGTAAGCATGATGAAAATTGCTAATGACATTCGGCTGTTAGCCTCTGGGCCTAGATGTGGCATTGGTGAAATTCAATTACCAGCCAATGAACCTGGGTCTTCTATTATGCCCGGTAAGGTTAATCCTACTCAGTGTGAGGCCATGACCATGGTTTGTGCTCAGGTAATTGGAAATGATCAGGCAATAACTGTAGGGGGCATGAGCGGGCATTTTGAGCTTAATGTCTTTAAGCCCGTAATGATCTATAACTTGCTAATGGCAGCTCGATTAATTGGAGATGTTTGTGTGTCTTTTAATGTTAACTGTGCCAAAGGTATTGAGCCTAATCTTGCTGCTATTAAAGAGAACCTGGATAATTCATTGATGCTGGTTACTGCGTTAAATACTCATATTGGTTATGAGAAAGCTGCAGAAATAGCTAAAAACGCGCATAAGAATGGGACTACCCTGAAACAAGAAGCCGTAGCCTTAGGACATCTTACAGATGCAGAATTTGATGAATGGGTTGATCCAGCCAAGATGATCGGATAAGTACCGTGCTATAGCCTGGCACTTAAAATTGTCAGGATGATTAAGTTGATCCAAACTCCTTGTGTTTGCCCTTTAGAGACAGGGCCACTTCTTTAATTTCATGCTCTTTTTCAAATTCTACGAAAAGATGGCCGTCAATTAATATTTTAGGGTTAATAGCAAGTCGAAAGCTCTCGTTGTAAACAAGTTTTTTAATAACCTTTCCAAAGTCTTTGTTCATTTCAAAACTTTTCTTGTAAGCAATCCAATTAAACATTAAAATAAACGGATAAGAAAGGAACAGCAAAAGCAGGGAGCTTAATTTCGCCCTTGTAAATTGTATATTTTTTATTTTAAAACCAGCTAATTTAGCCAGGCATCGCAACTTTTGGATTCCAATTAAAAAAATATGACCATAATAGATCTCTGTTGTAATATCTTGGTTTGACATCCAGATACTATCAAGTTCATTTGGAGGCATGAAAGAGGGAGTCCGCTCACTTTCTGAAAGGAAGTAGCTTAGCCTGCTTCTTAGGTTAGAATAGTTTGGAGTGGTTATGATCAGACTGCCTCCCATTTTTATAATCCTGTTGAATTCCTTCAAAGCACTTGCCTGGTCTGAAAAATGTTCGATTCCCTCCTGGCAGATTAGGGCATCAACACTTTTACTTTCAAGGGGAATTCCGTCTTTGATATTTGCCCTTCGACAAGCTAATCCATCAACCTTGAAATACTCCGGAAATAAGTCAAATGGAATAGGTTTAGCCCCAATTTCTCTAATAATTTTTGAAGTAATTCCATTTCCAGCAGGAAAATCAACAATTATTTTACCCTTGAACCGATCCCCTTCTTTAAGAAAAAACTTCTTTACATGGTACTTAATACTTTTGGGATTGTCTTCATGATTCATGCTTGTGCATTTATTAATCCTTCTTAGTCAGGTGATGAATTGTATTGGCAATGACCAAAGTACGCATTTTTTACACTGTGGAGCGATTTGTAACAAGTCGCGCAAAATAGGCTGCAAACAATCCGCCGAACACAAACATTAAAACACCATATGTAGCAGGAACCAGCGCTAGCTCTTTATATTGAGATAGTGCCATTCCCACGACAGCCAATGCTAATGATGCATTCTGAATCCCACATTCAATGGAAATGGAGATACGTTGCTTTAAATCGAGGTGCAGGAATTTGCCGGAAAAGAACCCCAGAAGCATTGTTAGGATATTTAGTCCTATCACTGCCGGTCCTATAATGGGCAAAGCAGTGGTTAGTTGTTCCTTGTTGGTTGCAACTGCTCCAATTATAATAGCTGCCATTAGCAGTACTGAAGCAATTTTTACTGGACGTTTCATCCCTATTGCAAATGATTCGCATTTAGCCCTTATGATCATTCCTAATACTACTGGAATGATAGTGATCAATAATATTTTAAGAAAAATGGTTAAATATGGAAGCTGGATGGCTTCATCCGTACTCATAAATTTGATCAAGGCAAAATTTATGATGAAAGGTATGGTTGCAACTGTAATAATACTTGAAAGTGCTGTTAAAGTAATTGATAGGCCAATATCACCTTTAGCGAGATTGGAGATTAAGTTAGAGGTCGCCCCCCCAGGACATGCAGCAACAAGCATTAGCCCTACCGCATATTCTCCTTTTAACCTAAGTAAGAATATCAAAACAATGGCTATTAATGGCAATAATAGGAGCTGATTAAACAATCCAACAAATACTGATTTGGGTTCTTCTTTTATCCTTTTGAAATCTTCAATTGTTAATGATAAACCCATGCCGAGCATAATTATGGCAACCGAAGTGTTTAGCAGAAATTCTATGTTTTCTAAATTGTCTAAATACATAGCATTATTGTGGCCTTTAGGATGTGAAGATCGACAAATTTAACTTAGCTTGTATGGCAATACCAATAAATAAATAGGTAGATTTTGTTAATTTTGGCCATAGACCATAGCAACAAGCCCTAAAAACAACTATTGTTTAGATGATTAGAAGCATCAGGCTTGGCCAATTCTTATTTATCTTAACATATAGCATTGTGTTTGGTCTATTGCTCGGTGAGTTTACTACAAGGTTCTTGGGTTTATCTAAAACCTGGACAACTAAAAAAGAGGTGCAACGTCACAACACCCTAATTAAAAAGTACTTTGATCATGCCAAAATAGGCCATCGCTATAAGCCAAATGTGACATTTACTTCCATTCTGGAAACGCCCTACACTATTAATGCTGATGGATTTCGAGATGTTGAATTCACTAAGGACACAACCAGAACGTTAATTGTATTTCTGGGCTCTTCAATTATTGAAGGCTTGGGAGTGGGGGCCGAATCTAGGGCTACAAATATTGGCAAAACAATAATCAACAAAGAAATAGCTAATAAAATTGACGTTTGCAATTTAAAGAGACCTTCAGCTGCCAGCGTCGATAATATCTTTCATCATTTATTTGAATGAACATTTCAATGTTGATCAAGATAAAAAGAGGCAACATTTCACATAAATTCTTAATTTTGATTAAATATGAAAGACACCAGTGTTCAAAACACCTTTTTTAATCAGATAAAAGACCGGTTGCCCAATAACCTGACTCTTGTAGATGGTGTTGCTGATGCACTTAATATTAGTAATGATAGTGCTTATAGAAGAATTCGTGGGGAAACAGCTCTCGATTTTGATGAGATTAGTGTTTTGGCTTCTAGATACGGTATTTCTCTTGACGGCCTGGTGAAGTCGGAATCTGATACCGTTGCTTTTCGCTATCGTCCTTTGGATGAAAAGTTGTTTTCCTTTGAAAATTACATGGAAACCACCCTGGAGGATTTGGAACGAATTGCTGATAAGGAGAATCCCGAAATAATATATGTTGCCAATGACATACCTTTCTTTCAACTATTTGGCATCCCGGAGGTTGCGGCATTTAAGTTTTTTGTATGGACCAAAACAATACTCAATTACGTTCAGCATAAAGGAAAGAAGCTGAATTTAAATGAGGGAATCACTGAAAAAGCTCAAGACCTAGGGCTAAGGCTTGTAGAAGCGTATTGTAAAATTCCTTCTATAGAGATTTTTCATGCGGGCACCTTAGAATCTACACTGAATCAGATAGAATACTATCACGTGAGTGGTTTGTTCAATAATAAAAATGATAGTTTGCTCCTCTGTGAAAGGATGTCGGAATTGGTAGATCACATGCAGCATCAGGCTGAGATAGGAGTTAAATTTCCGTATGGAAAGGAGTTGCCAGAAGGAATTTTGGAAATGAGATCCGGAAACTATCAGCTATATTACAATGAAGTATTGGCGACCGATAATACAGTCCTCGCACGGTCTGGAGACTTTAAGATGTCTTACCTGACCAATAATGGGCACAACTCACTTATGACAACAAATCCCGGATTTTATGATAATACAAACCGTGCAGTTAAAAACTTATTGAGTAAATCAGCTCTTGTTAGTGGTACTTCGGAGAAAGAACGGAATAGGATTTTTTCTCGTTTCCAGGAAAAGATTGATGAATTACGTTCTTTGATCAAATAAAACTGACCATATGGAATCAATTTCCATTTTTGATTTTGCCGAGACTGTGGTTAGTCTTTAATGCAGCGTACAGAGAGCCCCTTTCCCCTAAAGATATAGCCCCTAGATAAATTTCTTTTATTATAGTTAAGGAACCTGTTCCAGGCACTCACTTCATAGCACTCAGTTGAGCTCCACCATATCCCGCATTTCCCAATATATGTGGACCCATAATAATAGCGGTAACCAGCGGGCAAGGCATTAAAACAACTTTCGTTATTGCCATTTCCACCCTCTTCCCATCCTTCAGCGCTTTTCATCATGCTTTCTGCATGATCTATGTCTAAAAATGTTTCTAACTGTGTCCATTCTTCATCACTTGGTATGTGCCAACCCAGCGGCGCTAACCCTCTGGGGTCATTTACTGCGTACCAATTGTATAGCCCTCCATATTTTTCGCCATTCGAAGGATCATTGTCATAATAACAACATGCCGGCCTGCCTTCATCACCCTCTCTTTTCCAGTGTTCATTTATCTTTACCTGGGGTATCTTGTCGCCATTTCTAAATTGGCTCACATTTAAATTTGCATCCATCCATATTTGCTTGCCGATAGCAATAGTATTGTAATTATCCATGGCGATTTATAGCTTTGATTTTTGTGTAATAAAGATGCTAGATGCAAATATAGAAACCCCATCTATATAAAATCTTAAGTGGAGACTAGTCAAAATAAAACATCCTGCCATTAGTATTGCTGAATGGTTTGTTAATTTCATCGTTTTTATAAAGATGGGCAATGTGTCAGAGGGAAAACGCTTCTTGCAATTTTTAAACTCTACACTAAAATACAAATAATGTATGATCTTGAATAATTTCTTAATTTTACCACTTATGAATGAGCACTGTATAGTGCCTTTGGAAGTTAAACACCCCTCATAATTCTAAATTCACGTAATATGAAAAAAATCAATCCTTTATTTTTTATTCTGTTAATTATTTTGATAATTACATCTTGCTCTACATCTGACAAAGTTGCTTCAAACAATTTAATTCAAAAAAGGAAATATACGGATGGGTTTTATCTTAAGGGTCTTGTGAATGATTTTAATGTTAACAAGATGAACCAATATCTGGATTTTGAAGTAAACAGACCGGTTCTGGAAAATGAAATTTATAATGCTTGCCGGGAATCTGAGGCAATTGAAAATGCTTTGGCATCCTTGAATCAATTTGATCTTTTGCCAATATTGAATAATTCGATCCTTGAAAATGAATTAAAAAAGTATAAGCCAAATTATTTAGTAGAAAAAGTCGTTAATGCCAAGCTGAAAAAAATCGAAAAAAAGCTAAAGAAAAATAATTCATGGGGCAGTAACAATAACCTGCATTCTAAAAAAGAAACGGCTGCCGATTGTGATGTAATTCATTTTAGGGATGGGACAGAAATTGAAGCAAAAGTTACTGAAGTTACGGATTATGAAATAAAGTATAAGCTTTGTAACAATCTGGATGGTCCAACCTTTACAAAAAGAGCCTATGATGTTTTTAAAATTAAATATTCCAATGGCCAGGATCAGCTCTTTAATACTGACACAAATGCAAGCACCAATGATTATGAGACTGTAAGTGAGTCTTTAGGAATGGAAGAAGGCGAAAAAAGCCAATCAATAGCTATTGCGCTGTGGTTTCTATTAGGATTGCTAGGAGTCCATAGATTTTATTTAGGCCATATCGGTATGGGAGTGCTTTATTTGTTGACTGGGGGGATTTGTGGTATAGGCTGGTTAATAGATGGCGTTTTGTTTTTAACGGGTGATCTTAAGCCTGCGAAAGGAGATTATGGGGAAAAGATCTTATAAGGATAAAGTTGTCCAATATTGCAAGATCCTGTTTTTTGTTTTTTTACTCTCTATACCCATTAGCTTAATAGCTCTTCCGGAAAATTTTTTTGACACAGGAAAAAGCATATGCATTTCAGTAGTGCTTTTTGACAAGGAATGCTATGGTTGTGGCATGACAAGGGCTATAATGCACATTATTCACTTTGATTTCCAAAGGGCCCTTGATTTTAACAGACTTGGTTTTGTCGTATTTCCGCTACTTGTGATGCTGTGGCTGAAATTGATTTTTGGCACATTTGGAATTAAACTTTTCAAATGGTTTTAAAAGAGCCTTGGATTGGACAGATGAAGAACAATATTCTTTAAACCATACCGGCTAATTAATCGCCATCCCCAAGGACGAGGACGTTTGACAGCTTCTTTTTAGCGTCTTCTAGTTGACTTCCTTTCCATTCTGGATGGTCTCTTAAGTCCAACTCTTCAAGAGCCGGTAATTGATACACAACATCAGGCACTTTTGCTAAAAACCTTGTACCAGTCAGGTTTAATACTCTTAGCTTTTTAAGCTGTGCCATTTCAGGAGGTAAGGTGGAGAACCTGTTGAAAGATAGATCCAGGCATTCCAGATTAACAAGTTTTGCAATATCCGTAGAAATAGACGACAGCTTGAGCATGGCAATATCGAGCAGGATGCAGCTTTCCGCCTCTTCTAGGGCATCCTCTAGGGAGTAGTATTTGTCTGCGTCTTCACAATGATCAATGTCTTGGGGCCTGGCTGAAAAGCAGATTAAGCAGAGGGTACAGATCAATAGGGTTTTAGATTTCCACATGATTAAGATTTTTGTTATAAGAATTTATAGCTTGGCTAGATTATCTGCCGTGACATTGTTTGTACTTTTTGCCACTTCCACATGGGCAGGCCTCATTTCTCCCAACTTTTTTATCGACTCTTATCGGTTGAACTTGTTGCTGAGGCCTCTGTCCAGGGTCGCCATTTGCTCCAGCTTGTCCAGGAGATCTTGGTTGAACCACTTCTGGTAATGCACCCTTGTCAGCAGTTACGCGACTGTAGTCTGTTCTTTTCGGACCTTCTGCTTGCTTTACAGCCTGTTGCCCTTCTTTCGGAACTGGAAGGCCTCCTTTAAACAAAAAGGATGTAATGTCAACATTAAACTTCTGCATCATGGCCTTAAATAGGTTGAAAGACTCAAATTTATAGATTAACAATGGGTCTTTTTGTTCGTATACAGCTTGTTGAACCGATTGTCTTAGGTCGTCCATTTCTCTCAAATGCTCTTTCCATGCATCGTCAATAATAGCAAGGGTAATATTTTTTTCAAAAGCCTTAACTAAAGCAACCCCATTGGACGTATATGATTTTTCAAGATTAGCAATTACTTGCAGGGTTTTGATGCCATCTGTAAAAGGGACAACAATATTTTCAAAAGTAGCGGACTGATTTTCATAGACATCTTTAATTACAGGGAAAGCACTTTCAGCAATATATGCTGATTTTGATTTATATCTTTCAAGTGCAGCCGTATAAACCTTCGGCGTAATTTCCTGGGCACTATTTTGCATAAAATCCCCTGAATTTACTGGGCTATCAACTGAAAGAACCCTCAGAAGCTCCATTTTAAACCCTTCAAAATCCCTGTGTTCCTGGTATTCTTCTATGATCCCTTCACATACATCATAAATCATATTGGCGATATCCACTGAAAGCCTTTCACCATATAAAGCGTGCTTCCTTTTGTTGTAGATTACTTCTCGTTGAGAATTCATTACATCATCATATTCAAGGAGCTTTTTTCTGATGCCAAAATTATTTTCCTCAACTTTTTTCTGAGCTCGCTCAATGGATTTGGTAATCATCGAATGCTGGATTACTTCACCTTCTTCCAGCCCCATCCTGTCCATTAAGCTTGCAATTCTTCCTGAGCCAAACAACCTCATTAGGTTGTCCTCAAGTGAAACATAAAATTGAGAAGACCCAGGGTCGCCTTGTCTTCCAGCACGCCCCCTGAGCTGTCTGTCAACTCTTCTAGATTCATGGCGCTCAGTACCAATAATTGACAGGCCTCCAGATTCTAATACTCCAGGCCCCAGCTTGATGTCAGTTCCCCTACCTGCCATATTCGTGGCAATGGTAACTGCACTCGTCTGCCCTGCTTCAGCAACAATGTCTGCTTCTCTTTGATGTAGTTTTGCATTCAACACATTGTGTTTGATATTGCGCATTTTGAGCATTCTGCTTAAAAGTTCTGAGATCTCTACTGAAGTGGTTCCTACTAAAACGGGACGGCCCGCCTTAGTTAATTCATCTATTTCTTCAATTACAGCATTGTATTTTTCGCGAGTGGTTTTATAGATAAGGTCTTCTTCATCTTTTCTGACAATTGGCTTGTTTGTTGGTATTACCACAACATCCAACTTATATATGTCCCACAATTCACCAGCTTCAGTTTCAGCTGTTCCTGTCATTCCAGAAAGCTTGTGATACATTCTAAAGTAATTCTGAAGGGTAATCGTTGCATAAGTTTGTGTTGCATCTTCAATTTTTACATTTTCTTTTGCCTCTATTGCCTGATGAAGTCCATCTGAATATCTTCTGCCCTCCATAACACGGCCGGTCTGTTCATCTACAATCTTAACCTTGTTATCAATAACAACATATTCAACATCCATCTCAAAAAGGGTATAAGCCTTAAGAAGCTGATTCATGGTATGGATCCTTTCCCCTTTAATGGAAAAGTCTCTCATTAATTCTTCTTTTTCTTTAATCTGTTCCTTTTCAGGCAGGGTAGATTTCTCAATGTTGGCGATTTTTTCTCCCACATCTGGTAAAATAAAGAAGTTTTGGTCATCGCTTGAGTCAGTGATAAGGTCAATCCCTTTTTCTGTCAGCTCGATAGAGTTGTTTTTTTCATCTATTACAAAGAAAAGTTCCTCATCAACAAGATGCATTTCCTTTGACTGGTCCTGCATATAGAAGTTTTCAGTTTTTTGAAGCCTGGCTTTTATTCCGTCCTCACTTAGATATTTTATAAGTGCTTTATTTTTTGGCAAGCCCCTAAATGCTCTTAGAAGTGCCATTCCGCCATCTTTGGTATTGTCTTCTGCCAGCTTTTTCTTTGCATCAGCAAGTGCGGTTGTAATATAACTTCTTTGTGCGGCGATGAGCTTTTCAACTCTTGGTTTCAGCTCATGGAACTCATGGTGGTCACCTCTTGGAGTAGGACCAGAAATGATTAGCGGTGTTCGTGCATCATCTATCAAGACTGAGTCAACCTCATCAACAATAGCAAAATAATGCTTTCTCTGTACCAGCCCTTCAACACTGCTTGCCATATTGTCCCGTAGATAGTCAAAGCCAAATTCATTATTTGTCCCATAGGTTATATCCGCCAAATAAGCATTGCGTCGCGATTCTGAATTGGGCTCGTGTTTGTCAATACAGTCAACCTTTAAGCCATGGAATTCAAAAAG
The DNA here is from genome assembly GCA_012965625.1 of Flavobacteriales bacterium. Lineage (GTDB taxonomy): Bacteria > Bacteroidota > Bacteroidia > NORP154 > NORP154 > UWMA-0041. The sequence goes on from DTSC01000331.1 coordinate 52,952, forward strand.
GGTGCCCATCCATTCTGAATCTCTTTTGGCCAGATAATCATTAACAGTTACGACATGTACTCCTTTCCCCGCTAGTGCATTTAGATAAAGTGGAAGAGTAGCTACAAGGGTTTTGCCTTCTCCTGTTCCCATTTCTGCAATATTGCCATTGTGAAGAATGATTCCGCCAAGTAATTGTACGTCATAATGTGTCATGTCCCACCTGATGTCAACGCCACCTGCTAACCAAGTGGTTTTGTAATGCGCCTTGTCTCCTTGAATAGTGACCTTTTCATCATATGCAGCAAGGTCTCTGTCAAAATCTGTAGCTGTAACCTCAATGGACTCATTTTCTGAGAACCTCTTGGCTGTCTCTTTAACAATGGCAAATGCTTCAGGGAGTATTTGCAATAGAACTTCTTCAGTTTTGGCATTTGCTGATTTTTCCAGCTCATCGATTCTATTGTAGGATTTTTCCTTTTTTTCAACCTCCATATTAGGTTGGTCCTCAATTTCCTTCCTTAGGTCATGAATTTCTGTGTCATCACTCTTTATGTAATCAGTGACTCTTATTTTTAATTCTGTCGTTTTGTTTCTCAGCTCATCGTTTGAAAGGAGTGAAATTGTGGCGTAGGCAGTGTGAACTTCTTCCACAAGGGGCATGACATCTTTGATGTCCTGATCAGACTTTTTCCCGAAGATTTTAAAAAATCCGGATATTATTTTTGACATACTATTTAAATGAAGAAAACCGAGGCAAAAGTAACTAAAAAGCAGTAATTAGTAGAAGGTAGGTTGAAAATGGGTTTATTAGCGTTTTTTGCAGGATTAGTATTCGTCTTCGTGAAAAAAGAAATCATCTTTCGTTGGGTAGTCTGGCCAGATGTCTTCAATTTTTTCATAGGCCTCTCCTTCGTCTTCAATTTCTTGAAGATTCTCTATAACCTCCAATGGGGCTCCAGAGCGGATCCCAAAGTCAATTAGTTCTTCCTTGGTAGCAGGCCAGGGAGCGTCTTCTAGTTTTGATGCTAATTCTAATGTCCAATACATGATTTGTTTATTTATAAGAGACCTTACGTATAAATCTCTAAAAGGTTTATTTATTTAAATTTTATGATATTTTTATTTTCGGGCGAACAAAAGTATTATTTCAGATGGAAAAAACAAACAAATATGAAATTATTTTATTGTATCCCTTTCCATGGGATCTCTTCAACCCCAAGCTCGTTAGCTACTTTTCGTGCTAAGCTGAACAAATAATCAGAGAGCCTGTTCAAATATTGCAGCACAATAGGTGGAGCTGAGCTTTCTTCTGAAAGCAGAGATACCTCTCTTTCAGCCCTTCTGCAAATGCAACGTGCGATATGGATATGTGATACGATTTTGTGTCCCCCCGGAAGGACAAATGAACGCATTTCAGGCAAAACAGAGTAATGTACATCAACTTCATGCTCAAGTATTGTTATATCCTCTTCTTTGATTTCAGGTATTTTTACTTTTGATTTTTCTGGATCTGAGGCAAGTATAGAGCCAATTACAAAAAGGTTGTTTTGGATCTTTAGTAAAACTTTTTTGTGACCCTCCTCAATATCCTGGTCCTTTATTAGGCCAATATAAGAATTGAGCTCGTCAATTGTCCCATAAGAACAGATTCTGTTATGATGTTTTGGAACCCTGGTACCCCCAAGTAAGGAGGTTTGACCCTGATCGCCCTTTTTTGTGTATATCTTCATGATTATGCGGAAAAAACAGCTTGTTAATTTACGACCAATTGATTGATGATGTTGTTATTGACCTCATCTGATGCAATTTTGCCATCAATCAACCTCACAATTCTGTGTGCATGTAAAGCAATGTCTTCTTCATGGGTAACAATTATAATAGTGTTCCCTTTTTGATGGATTTCTCTTAATAATGCCATAATTTCCATAGACGTTTTTGAGTCTAGGTTACCTGTTGGCTCATCAGCAAGAAGTATCGATGGCTTATTGACAAGTGCACGGGCAATTGCAACTCTTTGTCTCTGCCCCCCAGAGAGTTCATTTGGTTTATGTTTAACCCGGTCTGATAGCTCAACATGATCCAGCACCTCCAGGGCCCTTTTTTCTCTATCAGACTTCTTGTAACCTGCATAAATCAATGGTAGTATCACATTATCAAGCGCAGAAGCCCTAGGCAATAAATTAAATGTTTGAAAAACAAAACCAATCTCATTATTTCTGATTTCAGCCAACTGATTATCACTTAAACTGCTTGCATCTGTTCCATTGAGAAGGTATCTTCCACTTGTAGGGGTATCAAGGCATCCCAAAAGATTCATTAAAGTTGACTTTCCTGATCCAGAAGGGCCCATTAAAGCAACAAACTCATTTTTTTGAATACTTAAATCAATGTTCCTTAGGGCTTTGACTAAAACGGTCCCTATTCTGAAATGTCGTTTGATTCCTTCCAGTTTTATTATCTCGTTCTCATCCACTGCTGGCCATTAATTGTTTTTAACATCCTGATTTCTTAAACAAATGTAAGCATTGTTGGTAAGGAAAAAGGAGAATTGCAATAATCCAACAAAGCGGACCTCTTTGCTTAAAACAAGAATGGGCTGAAAAATGCATAAAACAACAATAAAACGCAAATAGATGCAAATAGATGCAAAAAAGAGCCTCATTGTGCACCAGCAGCCTAGTATAGCAAGACGAGGTCCTGTTTTTTGTGTTCTTTGTTAAAGAAAACCAATCCCATTTCAAAAAGATCAATGCTTATAGTAATTTGGGGATGTGTTTTGATTGTATTCCATGCCATTTCCATATTCTTAGACCAATGTATATCGTCGAAGACAAATACACTTTTCTCATGGACCTTATTTAAGCATTGTTCGAAATAGTCTAAGGTTGGTTTAAGGTTATGGTTGCCATCAAAAAAAACAAAATCGAGATAGTCTAGATTATTTAATTCTTCATGTAGCATATTGTCAAAAGGGCCAATAACCAAGCTTATATTAGTAGCAGAAAGTAGATTAAAATTGCTTTTTGCAATTTTAG